>CAUJKL010000051.1 GCA_963204995.1 Planctomycetota bacterium
CGGACTTCGGGGGAGCGTCTGATACCGCTCACTTTGTCACCCTTATACCAGCGCTGCAACACTCGATACGGAGCCCGTGGCTAGCGGTTACTCCGACGGGATTCACACCCGCTCGTCGTCAAGCCATTTCCAATACGCACAATCATCGATGTGTTCGCTCCGTGAAAACCAACAGCGGTGAAAACGTTATCTGAGACTTTGACAATTCCTTGCTCAAACTGTTGCTGCTGAGCGGTGAGCATTCGCAGTGCCGTGTCTGGTTTGACCTGCGTCTGCCCTTTGGCATTTTTGGCAGTCAACGCGAAGACTCCGAGTAGCACGAGGCCGAGCGAAAAGATGTTCTTGTTCATGAGCTTAATCCTGGGAAAGGTAGTTCGTTAAGTTCTTCTGCATCTTTCGCAGAACGTTGAGAGTTGCCTCCAAATCAGACTTCGAGATGCCCCTCAGCGCGGTCTTCCGCAGGTCGTCCAACAAGGGGAGCACTGTTTGCAGTTTCTGTTCACCACGGCGAGTCAAACCGATCATCACGATGCGTGCGTCTTCGCTTGATACGCTCCGCTCAACGAATCCCTGTTCCACGAGTCGGTCCAACTGTCGTTTCACCGTCGTCGGATCACGAATCATCAGAGACGCCAACTCGTTCATGCTTAACGGCTGGCCAGTATCGGACAAAGTGATTAGTGTCTGCGTTTCCTCGGGCGAGAATAGCCAACCGGCACTTTTCAGAACGGATGCCATTCCCGTACGAATCAGATAAGCGACACGCCCGATGGCGAATCCAGGTGAAGCTTCAGAATCAAAGTGCATTCTCACCTCCGCGCGAATCCCGAATCGAAGTATCCGTAGGCCCAGCAAAGATCGGACGATACCAATCAAAGTAGCAGTAAATCAGCAGAGCGCACGCTGCGAAACCCGGAAGCCCGATGGCGAGGTATTGATGAGCGAAAAAGGTTACGTACAGCAGGATGTTGAAGGCATAGGGCAGCGACATCAGGACGGCGAGAGGCGCAGTTCGCGAAAAGAACATCAGTCCGCCAGCGACCGTTTTGAAGAAGCCAACCCAAAAGATCAGATAGCCCGTCCCCTGCAGCGCAAGCATGAATTGGCCAACGTCATCTGACGAATTGCCGACCGGATAGCCATTCACGGCAAAGCCCATCGTCATGATCCCTGTGCCAATCAGGAAGAGTGCGAACAGTAGCCGCACTACCAATGCGAGGCGCGGAAGTCGAACGCTTCTCGTTTTCAATGAAGTCATATCAGCCTTGTGCGTGTGTGTTGACAATGCGCGTTTGTCTGTCCGTGCGAAAGCACACGACGTCGAGAATAAATCAAATACCTGTATACTACAGCTACATGCTAAGATGTCAATGCCCAACTGCTAGAAAGCGATTCAAGTCGATTCGAGCGCCAGCGATCCAGTGACACAGTCCGCAGCCAGATGTGCAGTATTCGGGCCGAAGGCTGCCGAGGCCAACCTCAGCTCGCGCCGCGAGGAGACGGCCGCCATGCAGAACCAGGCCGGGCACCGACCGTTAGGTTGGTCCGGCCAAGCTGCTGGCCGACAACCCGACGCTGATGCGGCTGCGGGAACTGGAAGTTCTCGAAAAGATCGCATCGACCGGCAACCTGAACGTCGTCCTCGGCGAAAAGGGACTTGCCGATCGCGTGGTCAATTTGTTGTAGCCTTGAAGCCCCTGGTTCGAGCGCTCGAACCAGGGGGATTCTATGTTCGTCGTGCCCCACTTCTCAATGAGATTTGAATTCGATGCCGACGAGCTCTTTGCTTATGAGTTCAATTGTTGCAGCCACATTGAGTACAGAGTGCTTCCACACTCCTGCCGGCTCTCCGATCAAATCAAGTGAGCGTGCGAGTTGACGCGGTGCTGGGAAAGTCAACGCAATTTCACAGGCCCCAGTGTCGACGATGATTTGTTCGCGAACCTTCATGTATTCGGCTCGCGCCAGCAACAGCAAATTATGCAAATCATACGCCTCGCTAGTGCTCAAACCTTCGCCAACCAACAGCGAGTGTGCGTCGCTGCCAGCTATTTCGATAATGAGCGGATGCCATTGTGTCTCATGGTAGCCCTGTTGCGCTGCTAGGTAACATCCATCGGGCAATTCGGTTGGCTTCGTCCATCGAGTCGGCCCCGATTCCCAAGGCCGACCGAAGTAGGTGCCCGGCTTGGGGGCAATCGCGAGAGTTTTGGTATGCTGGAGATCGAGTGGAGCCCCGCGATCGCGAAGCTGTGACACGTACCAGCTCCACAACTCTTCAAGCCCGGATAGGGTTTCAGCCGTGCGGACCAAACGCAACCACTCTGGCGCGCCAAACCAATCGGCGAACGACTGTCGCTTTACTCCGATCCGATCGAGGTCAGTCACAATGCTGTCCGATGGGCGGAAACGCCGGAGAAACTGCTTTGGATGATACGACTGAAAGCGATGCTGCTCGGTGCAAACCGTGCCGAGAAGTACCGCATCATTTTTGCTCAATTCGATCCAGCGTGATGGCAACGCGGCGTAGCCCCGCTGGTTTTCGACACGTACATCCGCTAATTCCCCAACCGTGACCATTCTGTCTGCAACATTGCGAATAAAACCACTTGCGTCATTGTCAAATCCACTTGCGGCAAGAATCGCTTCAAGGCTGTTCCTTAGCTCACGTCGTGTCGCAAGACCTCGACGCCGTATCTCTCGACGGATCAAGCGGGCAACGCCCCACGGCGAAGGTTCGGTGCTGTCGCTTTCAGGTTCGAGGTGGTCCGATAAACCAAGGCGATTCGCCAGTTCTTCATTGGTTAGGGTTTGTAACATTGCGAGAGCTCATTCAGCGAGTTGTTGTTCGGCAGCCGCAATCGCGTCACGAAGATCGCTCTGCATCTGCTTCCCGGTGACCAAGAAATGAACGTGCGACCTTGCTCTGGTGCAGGCGACGTATAGATCGACTAGCGAAAAACCTTCGGAAAGTTCGTTCAAGTCGTAAACGACTACGACATCAGCTTCGAGCCCCTTAAAACTGCGCGCCGTGGTCACCAAAATGCCTTGATTTGCCTGCCATTCATCGACGCAATCGGTAAGCGGCGCGCCGCCCAAATGAGATATTTCCGAGAGGGAACCATTCTCCCTGTTGCGCGGTCCAATCAACACAATTTGCGACGAAGTGACATCATGATGCTGAGTTAAGTGTTCGATCGTCTTCGCCACAATCCCTTTCATCGACGCCTGGTTCGCAACCTTCGTGATCGATGGTTTTTCGCCGAGTAACGAACGTTTGAAGAACTGTGCATGCGTATTCGCGATTGTCGTGCTAGTCCTGGCAATCCAACGGCTGTTTCGACAATTCCTTCGTAGAGGATACTTCGTATGAAACGCAATCGGTGGCTCCGATGGGGCCCAATCCCAAAGCCGCTGGAATGGATCGGCGAAGGCGAATAACACACCGGATTCCGCATTCTTCAGAAGTGTGCATTGCAAGACTTCCCACCAACGCGTGTGAAAATCCTGGGATTCATCCATCACGATGGCGTCGTATTGCACCTTTTCTCCTTGCTCCATTAACAAGTAAGCAGCCTGCTCCATGAGATCCGGCACCTCGTCCACGAAGAACTTTGACATTGCCTTCGTTTCCTCCGGCGGTTGCCATTTGATCATCGCATCTTCGATGAGCTCGCGAGCCAATGAGTGGAAGTGAACGATCTTCAAGCCAGCTTTCAGTAGATCACTGTCCGCACCATTCCGAATGGAACGGTTGAGGTGTTCGGCAAGATGCTTGTTGTAGCAAACGAACAACACTCGTTTGCCTTCTCGAGCGAGGTGAATTGCCCGATCGATTGCCAGCTGCGTTTTTCCAGATCCAGCGACGCCGGATACATAAACGCGAGTGTTCTCCTCATAGAGCCCTTGCAACAGTTCGAGTTGCTCCTCCGTCAGCTCTTGAATCCTATCGAGAAGGTCGTCCGCATTTACCGAGAACGGACGAAACAGCTTGAATTCCGGCAGCAATGCCGAAAGCAAACGACGCCATTGATGGGGACTAAGCGACTTGTCGCGTTGTGGCCACTGAGCGAATGCTAGTTCAATCGCCGTGCAGAGGTCCTTCATCTGTCGGTTCGAGATAATCAGTTCGGGCTCGGCACCGGGAGGTACCTGCCCTTGATAATTGACATGAGGGAATACGACTGCGTGGCCATACGTGAAGTCATGTCTTTGGACTTCGCCTATCGTTCGTGCTTCGATTCGTTCAACTAGAAAGTGCATGCTCTTGCGAGATTGCTTGAATGGATCGGTAATCGGAGCAAAGCCAGCCGACTTTAGGCGTTCCCATTGACCTCCTTCGAACCTCAGTTCTCCGCCTTTCACTTCAAGCACGAGCATCCCTCTTTCTTGATGCAGCACAACGAAGTCGGCTTCGCCTTCACGGAGTTTTCCATCGCGATCAGGGCGTAGCCAAGGATAGGAGTGCAGCACGACGTATTCGTTCGACAACTGATCCCGGAGCCCGATGTAAACGAGCCGCTCCGAATCGTGAGCAATCTCTTCAGGATCAACGTCCGGACGCATGATGGCCATGAATGGGGGCACTTTATTGAAAGGCTGTACTACGAAAACTTGACTTGGTGAAATCGACCGTCGATCACGACGCCAATCGGTTTCCCAATGACCGTGGTTGATTTCGGATCTACTTTCTGCGGCGTGGCCCGCGGGCTGGTCGACCAATACCGAAGCCGAATCGACGATTGGCCCGCAAACGTCGACCAAATGCATTGTGCGATAGTGACTCCGCACTTTGTTGCTTTGAAAGCTTCACTGGACGATCTCATAATCAGCACCTGCTGATTGTGCTTTGACTTATCAGCGGGTTCGTCGCATCGCTCGTACACCAACACCGATCCCTGAGTTAGAAACCGTTTGGCTCCTTCAACGTCAAACGACAACTTCTCAAGCTGGGGACCGTCGATCTCGAGCAAGCATGCAGCCTCCGGCTTTATCGAGGGCATAGCAAGCTTGACTGTGGGGGCGGCGCTCGAGGAATCGGGTTGATCAAGCGACGCGAAACTGTGCAAGGTAACTCCTGTCGCCGATCGCTCGAGGCCTTGTGGTAAATCAATCGGTTTTGCCGCCCCTTGCTCGACAGAAGTTCGGCAAGCATCGATCGCTGCGGGCAACGCGCGCTGGACCCGGAGATGGTCGATCGGCCCGGCGTTGTTGCGCCCAGAGGCGTAGGCTTTTGCGGCTCTCGATGATCCCGGTATGCCGGGCATCAGGGAATGTGACAGGACGACAAGCCGGTCGCCTAACGACTGAATCACCAGATGCCCGTCATGTTGATTCACGATCTCGCCCGAGTCGGTCAGGTCACGTGCGAGAACGTTTAGGAGACGATCTTCTCGTTCAGGATCTAGCAACGGCCGTTGTTGACGATTCAACACATGCAGGAGTAACGCGGCTCCGAGTTCCCGATCAAGATCGTGGTGCAAAAAGCGATTTCCATACGATCGAAGGCACTGGTAGCAAGACGATTCGCAGTTGCAACCGGACAACAAGCCGACCGCCTTCTCGATCAACGAGGTAGTGTCGGCTACGGCGGCTTTCACGAAGCCCGCTCCACCTGGTGTTGTGTCATACATATAGACATCGACTTCCGAGCCACCGCTACCCTTGGGCGTCTGCGCCGCGCGGTACTCGGCACCGATATTAGCACGATCGATTTCTAACATGTCCGCCGCGACGATTGCCAAAGCCTGAGCTACGGTCGTCAGACTAATTCTCGCTAGGTTTGACCCTGGCAAGAGTTGGACACCTTTACCGAGATGAAAGCGAAACAACGAGACATCAGAGATGAATCTGGTTCCGAGGCTAACTAATTGTGTAAACGGCGTACAGAACTGTTGATCGCGGTGGTCGGGAAAAGGCTTCGGATGATTGGCTCGATTATTCAAATACGCTTTCGTGTCATGCCAACCCTTCGGCTCAATCCGACCGCATTTAAGGCAGAAAATGAAGCCGCGGTTCTTTAAGTCTTCCGAGCCGCGATTGGTAAGGAACAGCTCTTCCTTCTTTGTCCAAACCGTGTATCCGCGATCGCCATGCGATGAAGTCTGGCCACTAACATCCGATTCGTTGAAGGGAGCATTGAGCTTTGCCTGAGTCGGCCGCGTGAAGTCCGGTGGTTCATCAACGGCGAGATCTTCATTCAGATCTACCGGATGGGCAAAGCCAGGCGGTTCGATCCAGTAGATGCCCGGTCCAAGGCCCGCTCGATCTTTGCAAGAGGGACAATCGAGAAACTGCGATTCACGATATTCACCTCCAATAGGCTTGATCGTCGCGTAACCACATCGTTGGCACTCGAAGTATAGCTCGCGACGCTTCCATGTCCGACGAAGCTCACCTCGCATCGGACTGTAGAGAGCGAACGAATAGTGTCGGTAGCCATCAATGAAGATTTCGCGGCCTGGTGCATAGCTCGAAAGCGCTTGATCGAGCCCTCGTTGCGGCGCGTACTTAATTACGGATCGATAGCTAGTCGAACGATTTCGATCAAACACCGTCATGCTTACGACATCGGTAGGAAAAGCATAGGACGGCAGCGTCGCGGTATCGAACAGCCGATCCAGCAGATTCTCGGTCTGGCGAGCCGCGTCAGGCGTCTCCGAAGCGTCCTCAGACTGCGAATTCTGTTCAACTGGCTGTGTGCTTTCATCGGGTTCATCGTCGTCACCGAAGTAGTCGTCATCATCTTCATCGAGACCGGCGATAATAGCGTGGTTCTGTGCTGCGAGGGAATCGACGGATTGAGGTGCCAACTCTCCGCAGCCGATTTCTTCTAGCCTGGCGATTAGCTTTTCGGGGATCTTACTCAAGTCTTCGGATTCACTGCTTGCGAGGTATTCGTCGGGGGCAATCGCTTGCAGCGACGCCTCGATAGTCTTCCGTTCGGATTCCATCCATGATTTCAATCCTCGAAAACTGAACTCGTTCTCGTTGCCGGTTCGGAATGCGTCGACACGGCCAAGCGACGAGAAAATATTAGATGTCTCCGCCGCGCTAGAGACGGCTGGAATCCGTTCAAGCTGAAACATGCTCAGAATCATCGCGAACCCGTGACGACGCACGATCTCGGCGTTCTCGAGGTTCAGCACTGGGTCCGTGACTGGGCCGCTGATCATTTCGGCCGGCTTCATGAAGTAGCGTTGGTCGTGCGTACCTTGATCGGCGTAGGTAACTACGGTTGAAAGCGATGAGCCGCGACGCCCAGCGCGCCCAGCACGCTGCTGGTAGTTCGCTCGATTGGGAGGCACATTTCGTAGAGACACTGCAGTCAAACTACCAATGTCGATACCGACCTCCATCGTTGTGGTGCAACTAAGCACGTCAACTATTCCGCCAGGTTCACCGGCAGGGCCGTCGACGTCGAGGTCTTGGAAACGCATCTCGTGCCATTCTGCTCGTGAGAACGCGTCTTGCGCGTCGATCGCACCGATTGCGGCGGTGTGTTCTTCGGCGACGAAAGGACGCAATTCTTTGGTGTCGTCGTCTACGTCTTTTCGGTACAAGCCTGTGCGAGTTTTGAACACCTCGTGGACACGCGGATTCTCGGGCGAAAGCGTTTCCAGGGAATCGGTCGATCGGCATTCGGGACAAATGTTCATCAAGAAAGCGTCATTGGGCAAGGCGAACGTGCAGACCTTGCAGCGAACCCAATCGTCGAAGTCACAATCGAGGGCAAGTCGTTTCGGATCAATCAAGAATCCATCGACTTGGCCAGGTATACCGATCTTTTCCTGGAAGAACCGTCGCCAAGAACCAATTCCTCGTTGTCCGCCGGCCAGTTCAGCTAGGTAGAACTTGTTCCCAACGCGACACTTCATCTCCTTTTCAAATTTTCCGGCCGATGCGTTGAGCCGAACCCCACTTTCCTTGTTCCCGATCCATTCATTCGGGGTTCCCGGTAATCGCACCGCTCGGTCTCGCGCCATTCGTCCAAGCCAAAAATCCAGTAATGCCATCCTCCGCTGCGAATCTGACTCGATCGAATCGGGCTGATCGGGTGCAGGAAGTTCTTCAAGCGAATCCATCGTGAAAGATGTGATCTTCGGTGTGAGCTTACCAAGAGCCAAACTGTGAACGCCGCTAAGCGGATTGAACAAGACTTCGTATAGCGCGATCAGAATGTCGGTCGGTGTCCGCTCACGAAGCTGGCTCGATATGTCCTCAAACTCTTCCGCCGAGACGTGATTTGATCGACAAAGTTCACCAGCTCGCTCGGCGTCACGATAGAAATACTGCTCTGTCTCGCGAAGCTGTGGACGCAACGCAACTCCTTGACTCTCCGAACCACAAAGTAGTGCCAAGTAGGCATGCTCAATCGAGACGTTCCTCGTCTGGCCGTCGGTCCACCGATCGGCGACGTATCTCAAACCGCTAATCAACAGAGGGCGAACCGCATCTCGAAGTGAGTTGGATTTTAGTTTGCCAGCCAGTCGCGACGCGGGTTGGCGACCGTCCGAGAATATCAGTAACTTGCGTCCCTGAAGCGACGTTTCATTTCCCGGTATGGGCGGTTGGGACATGAGCTGGGCCGTCACAAGATGCTGAAACGGTTCGTCACCCTTCGTCGCCATGTCGGAGATGCTCGAATAGCGATCGCGGCATCGAGGACATGTGTCGTACATTCCCGCCTTCCTCTTGCCCGCGGGTGCTTCCGGGGGGACAAACACTGGACGCGACATGTGCGAACTTCCAGCACCATCCATCAGCCGACCGGTCAACGGCTCGAGATTGAACTCGCGTACATCCGAGTCGTCGCCATTCGCAGATTCAAAGTCCAGTGGATCCTCAAGCCATAAGTGGATCGGGACTACCGCGTCCACAACATCATCAACTTCGCCGACGTCCTCGAACCACAAATAGTCTGGCCGTCGAGCGCTGCGTGCATATGCCAGAAACATCGGAGTGCCACAGTTTTTGCAGGCCAGCAGTTCAAACGTCCGGCAACCGCATTTGCATTCGCGTCTCGGCTGGACGTAGAGCTGACCAGTCAGGCCCTGGCCTCGCATTTCCTCTGGCAACTCGCTGCAATCGGGATTGCTACAAGCCCAGATTCCGGGAATGCCTCTAAAGAAACGATGAACGCGAGCAGCAAGGAGCGGTGTGCCGCCCGGAGTTGATTTGGCCATCGATGCCGCTTCCACCAAGACGTCAGTGGCCGCCTTAGCTGTTTCCGGATCGACATCGGGGAACAAACGCGAGGCCAGTCTGCGAATTTCTTGCGCCCCCGAGTCGTGCTGAGTTTCTTGATCGCCAGCGGCAACCGTTCCGGACGTAAGGTTCAAAAGCCTACCGGTGACACCCAAGTTTTCGAGAATCTCGTTGAGCGTTCGCGAGAGACCGAAATGCAAGTCTTTCGTGGAAGCAGACGTTTCACTCATTTTTAACCTCACACATTCGACGTGCCCATCCGTACGTGCAGCAGTGAGCGTAACCGAGTCGTCTTCGCATGCAACATCGACCATTGCCGCGTAGGAGAGGTTGGTTTCGGCCTCGCCGCCCGCCGGTACAACTAAGGCTTCCTGCTGAAAGCTGCCATCGGGCAATAGTCCGGTGATCGCAACGTTTAACTTGGCTTTGGAATGACCGGCGACTTCAGCCGCAATGCGATAAGTATGAGTTTGAAACTCTCGACTAGAAATCGCCAGCAGAGGGCGGATCGCTTCAAAACGGTTCCGCGCTTCGTCAGAAAGAAGCTGTTGCAAATCAACGCTCGCTAAGGCCTTCGCTTCAATGGATGTTCCTGCTCGCGACGGTTCTTTGGGAACCTGCGTTCCAGCCAGGCAGATAAACTTCGAGGCGCTCGTTCCCGTCAGGCCTGCCGCGAATCGCTTTGCAGCTTCTGAATCATTAAACGATGCACTGGTCGTGATCACTTGGAACTGTGACGGCATCAATTCGAGCCTTTGACGTAATCTTCGAATCAGCATCGCCACCTCGGTTCCCTGAGCACCGCGATACAAGTGCGCTTCGTCGAGGACGAGAATGAATCGTTCGGTCGGATTTGATACGAAGTAGCTGCGAGTCTGCTCGAAGATTGACCGTTCTATCGGTCGCAACATCATGTACTCGAGCATCGAATAGTTGGTAATAAGCAAATCGGGAGCGGCAGCTTGAATCTCGTGTCGAACGAGCAGCTCGGCATCGTCCGGCTTCTCGATCGCTCTTCGGAGGCTGCCGTTGGCGTTGCGCCAGACGCCGCTGTCCAGCCATTTTGTTAGCCCCGGTTCGGCTCCTATGTCCTTGCCAGGCCATTTTCCCATTTCTCGCATGGAGGCAAGCAACTTGGCGGCTTTCGGGTCCGTGCCACTGTTGGCCCTCTTTTCAAGTTCAACAAAGAACCTCAGGCCAGCAAGTTTTGCTGACAACTTCTTACTGTCCTCCGGTACGACACCGGGGAATGGAGTCCTGCTGGTGTATCGACCAAACTTGACTGGTCGATTGGCGTGACCTTTAAACCACTCTCGCGTTGCTGGAGCGCCGAACAGACGGCGCAGACGCGAAAGTTGGTCATTGACCAGTGCATTCATTGGATACAACAAGAGTGCTCGTACCGCTCGTGTTTCAAAAGTCTTCGGAGACGCGGCCGCTTCTCGCCCGAGTCTCCCAAGAATCGGCAACAAAAAAGCTTCCGTTTTTCCCGATCCCGTTCCTGTCGTCACAATGGTGTGCTGAAGCTCATCGCTAAGAACTGCCTCGAGTGCTTGAGCTTGGTGCTCAAACGGCTTCGGGAAAATAACGGCACCGCCCCGATCTGTCGTCAAAAATGTCAGCAGCTCCTTTGCTTCCGCGGGGATAGCCAAATCGCCATAGGGTTGGCCGATCTTATAGCGGGCGGAACTTTCGATGAACGGTGCATGGCAGAAGACTTCTGGCTGCTCGAGCAACTCGCGGCGCAATCGCACCAACTGAGCGTCCGACAAGTGGTAAGCCGATTCGATATAAGCAAGTAGGCGGCTACGGATCGCTTCGAGTTCGTTGAACATGTTACTAGGTGTCCGGTTTCATTACCTTGGTTGAGGAGGACGTTGAAAGTCGGCCGAGTCGCCCGTCGATTGGTCGTCCGATGAAGTTGATGTAGCGAATTCGTTCGCAGCTGGTCCGTCGTCTTGATCTTCGATCATTGGTTCGGGGTCCGGCTGTAACTCTATGACCGCGATTGATTGCAGTTCGACTGTGTTAGGGCGAGGCTCTGAAAGATGGTCGAGTGATCTTTGAAGCAACTCGCAACGAAGGTCACGCCCCCGCTCGATTAGGCTTAATTGCTCTTTGAATTGCGCCAATCGCGGCAGATAAGTCAGCTTCAGCGTTTGAGCGTTCTGTTCCGTTGCATTAGCCTCCAGTTCCTCGATCCGCTCGGATGTTTCGTCGATCGCCGATTGCACATTCCACAATGCATCAAACGCCTCAATGCGAATCATCTCAATCCGCTCTTCGATCCGCTGACGTACGTATTCGATCCGCTCATTCCACGCTCGTTTCATTGCGTTGACGATCGATATTCGAAAATGCATAGGCAGCCCCGCTTGAAGATTTGCTGCCACGCGAAGTGATTGCGAGTTCGCCCTGACTTCATGGCTCCAAGCCGGCGTTAACAAGTCGGCTGCATCTCGTTCAGTGCAGGGCTCGCCATTATCTCGAAATGCGAGACAACACGATTTAGTTGGTGCGAGCGTTCGGACCAAACGGACGTCCGCTTCGACTGCCGCCTGAAACCGCTGACCTTCGTTTTCACGCATCGCCCTTCGACGAGCGCCTGGGTCCTCGGGAAGTCCTTGGAGCAACTCTTCCACTGCGTTGAACGACACGTACACCGAGGCAGAATCGATGAAGCCGACTCCGCAAAGATAGACGCCCGGTGTCAGGGACGTGCCGGTAGGATAGTATCGCGGTCCTAGCGCGAATAACGCGATTCCGAGTGGAAGTTCCGATCGTGTCGCAAATCGGAAGGTGCTGATTAATTCCTCATGAAGAGGAGAACCGTGCGAAAGAAACTGCAGGATGACGTCTCGGGGCGTGTCGTCTGCTTTGTAGCCCGTCGTAACCTTCACCCGCGGCGGATTGAAAACATTCCTTCGCGCGATAAAAAAAGCAGGAAATGATTGACTTGTATCTTCGAACGATGGCAGATCAATTCCTTTACAATCCTGCTGCGAGAGTGTGTAGAAGATTCCCCGGCGGGTACCACCGGTAAATCGTTTCGCCGATTTTCGCGTCGACACCTGTCTGTGTTCTTGTAGAAGTCGGACCCAACTTGCAAGGCACTGCTCCTGTTCGTTTGAAACGAACCCTAGCGGCGGACAATGCCGTAGTTGGGGCTCGGCGGCGTCACCAAATGCTACTCTTTCGTATTGCTCAATCGCTTGTAGAACATTCCAAGTCCCGCCCGATGGTACCTGGACTTCCTTCGCTTGAGGAGTTCTCGCATCCAAATCCTGTTCCGTGTCGCCGTTTTCAAAGCTGTCCTGTTCGAGAACTTTTGCGTGAACACGGTTGGAAATCGCTTCCATGAGCTTTCGCTCAGGATCGATGGCCGTTTCAAAAATACGGAACTCGTTAAAGACTTCTTCGAGCTGAAGTGTCGGATCACCGCGGCGGTGCAAAGCGACGATTTGGATAGGCTTTGGAGGACTCGACCGACGTTCAGGATCGATGAACCCGCGTCCAAGCCGATCGACGCGCCCAATCCATTGATCGACATCTTCTGGTTTCCAAGGAAGGCTAAAAAAGATAATCGCATCGGCGGACTGGAGGTTGTACGATTGCCGAAAGACATCATGAGCGACAAGAAGTTGCGATCCCTGCATCTCAAATTCACGCAACTGTGATGACGCTATGTTTCGCATGGCTTCAGAGTGGTCAGAAAACTCGTCGTCCGACTCGGCGGACAAGTCACGCTCATCTCGTGCAGTGACAATTGTCAGCCGCTTTCGATTGCCACGGGACCCAACTTCTGGGATGCGCCACTCGATTTCTTTCACCAACTCGTCCACCGTTGGATTGTCTTGCGCAGCAATCAGCACCTTTCGACTCGGATCGTCCTGCCAAAACCGAACCAACCAATCGATCAGAAAGTCAAGTCGGGCATCGCAGTATTCCCGACCGGCTAGTTTTGCGATCTCTTCCAAACGAGGATCGTCTTCCCATTGTCCCTTTCGCAAAAGTCGTATCTGGACTTGTAGCGATTCACCACCCACAGCAGCACGACGCAGCATCGTTGTTGCTCCGTCGGGTGAGTGACCGAGATGTCGATGAACGAACCCGCGAGCGAGCTCCATGCGACGACGCTCAGCTTCAGTCGGCTCGACTGCAAACGACTTGGGGCGGCGGCGAGGTAAGTGGTCGGGATAATCGCTGCGATAGGAACGCAGGACCGTCCGGTATTTCCAACGCGAGTCGATCAGCAGACGGATTCGCCGAAAAATTGCGAACGAGGCGTAGGCTGGCGAAACACCTTCCGGCAAACCCAAGGTGTCGATCGCCCCCGATTCGTCCGCGGCACATCCACTCTCGAAGCGATGAAAGATCTGGTTGAGTTCTGATTCGTCCAGATCACGCAGCCGCGATTTCGACCAACTCGTATCCGCATGATACTCGCGGCGGTGGAGTTCACGTCTTGCCCGTTCGATGCGCTCCGGTTCTAGCATCTGCAGTAATTCACAGAACCGTTCGATGCTCCGAAGTTCAGGTGACGCAGTTAGTAGCAAGAGCCTGGAGAATTCAGAAGAGTGCTCCGCGACGTATCTTAGCGTGTCCACTTTCAGACTTTGCGGCTCATCCAAAATCAGCAGATCAAAAGCACTTGCATTAAAAGTTGAGGCATAAGACTCGATGCTCGTCTCATTCACAATCTCGAACCAATCATCGCCATAAATAGGTACTGGTTTATCCCACACGATTTGATGAGCACGACAAACCTCTTCACTCCACTGCGACTGAAGTTCACCTCGCCCAACAACGACACGGACGCGAAGTCGGCCTATTTGTAGCCTCAAGGCGTTGGCCACCATCAGCGCTTGGATCGTCTTCCCCATTCCGACTTCGTCGGCAATCAAGTGTCGAATACGGGTCGATGTGAGGATCCTTTGCACATTCTGGATTTGGTGCGGATAGAATTGTGCTCGAACTCCTGACCCACCTTGGATTGGACAGGCCAGCCGTTCTACATGGCGTCGCATCGCTTGAACGCCGTGCATCAACAACTCAAATTGGTCGATTGGTGTCGGGATCATACGGTTTGCTCCTGAATCGTGAACGACTCGATCCGTGAAGTCTGCTCCATCCGCCAAGCTAGGAAAGCACCAGCACGGGCGACAGGGCGATCATTCAACAGCTTTTCGAGAACCGATTGCCAGTCACGTCGGCGAAGACGTTCGGGGTACAAGAGAAAATACAGCCAGTCGACCAGCTCTTCCTTATCCCATTTTTGGCGTCCTCGGCCAGGTTTTAGATGCGTGCGCATCCAGCGAAGCCATTCATCGGCCAACTCGTCGACGGTCAAACCTAAAAGAGACCACGCCAGAAGCTCGTCGCCACCCGTAACCGGAATCACGAGGTCTGCTAAGTGGCTGCCACAAATACGCTGGCTCGCACGCCTTAAGGACGAGGTGAGCGCATCGGCGTCGACGTAAACGTCTTCATCGATGATCCGCTTGTAAGTGTCGTCCAGCTCGCCCGCAAAATTGATTTCTGAAACGACGCCATCCCACCAATGCAACGGGAGCTTGCGAGCGAATTCGTCTTGTAGATCGCGCGGCAACTGCTCGGGCAACTGACGCTCGAGTCCATTTTCTGCTTCTGGCAGCAAGACTGGGTGTGATAGTTGGGTTTCCCACCAAACGGCTACAGGATGTGACCGCTCGATGGCCTCACATTCTCTCTGCTGCCCAGTCCAGTTAGGACCGCAAAGGATTTCGATGACCCACGCCCGCAGTTGTTGCTTAAGGCCCACGCGATTTATTTCCGCGACTCGCGATGAACTCGATGCCGATGCCACTTGCAAATAGCGTGAAGCAATTTGCCGCAGACCGACCCCCGAGCCAACATCATCCATTTCGCGAAGCAGCCGGTTTGGACGTTCCGCTTGTCGCTGGAGTCGCGAATCACCGACGACGCACACTCTGGCGTCGAAGGTAAACTCGTACCCATCTCGGTTCAGTGCGACCAAGACGACCGGTTCACCCTCCGGCAATTGGTTGACCGGCCGATTTGCAACGAGAGTTCGCCCCTGCACCGTGTACTCCCCATCGTCACAGAACGCTCGCGGCGCAGCCCCGTCCTCGACCCACCAGAGATTTTGCGTGTCGGCTTCCAGCCGCCAAGAATTATCCACCAACCCCGCGACCTCGACACGTACTGTCAAGTCACATGCGGATTGCAAGACGCTTTGTGGAAGCTGATCGAGCAACGTATCCCAGACGCTATGCGTCGGACCGATCCTCTCGGGAATGGCCCTTAAGTGAAGATGGGCAACGCATTCACCCGGAGATATCGAAAGCGTCATCGGCAAATCTTCGATCGAACGATCACCCGCCACCTCGATTGAAAGACGACGATTGAAGAAGTCATTGCGAGTAAGCGTGGTTTCGCCCGTATCAACGTGAGACATCACGACACGCCAAGGCGGCTCAGGATCGGGCTCAATAAAACCGTCGCCAACGTTATCGACGATTGTAAATGACAAAGTATCGAGCGTTTGGTCGGATTTCAGCACCGTTAGATCGTACTTCCCAGCCTCATCAATCTTTGCCAGAGCGACGGCGGCGACTTCGGAGCGTGCGACTTCTTTTCGACCGCTACGCAGAAAGAGCGTGACCGGCCGATCACCGCTGACCGATATTCCCAGTTCATCATCGGTCGTGAAAACCAGCTGGCCATCCGAGTCTGTCGAAATCGGCGAAGGATATAGCCAAGTCACTTCCGCTAGCGACTTCGGGCCATCGGCGCGGGCGGCCGGCCAACCCATCCACTGGCGGAAGACAGCGTTGGACGCATCGACACAGAACACTTCACCACCTTCGACCGCTGCAATACGATGCTTCTCGAAGTCTGGCCAATCAACTCCGGTCCTGACAACGACCCAGACATTGCCGCGGTGTGGTGTGGGAGATGTGATTAGGTGTGACGAATCACCTTCCTCATCGCCGACTGGTCGGAATGCCAAGCGATCTGCTCCAATCAAGCGGACGCCACGCAACCACCGCCCGCACTCCAGATCGACTTGCAACTCGTCTAAGCCTGTAAAGAAGGGGCGATCGTCACTCGCCTTGACGATGTAGCCCAAAGCGACTGGAAATGTACCGCGGGCTGAGCGCAGTGTATTCGTCGGCAGAATTGACGCGCCTGCAAATCCCCAGGGCCGCGGTTGCCAGCTGCGGCGATGTCTTCTTAACTCCTTTTGGATTTCACGAGGCATCTCCGGCAACTCGCCAAACAGACCAAGTCGCCCGTCCTCATCCCGCTTGAGGAAGAACGATCCGTAGAGTAACTCGATCGTTTCAGCTTCATCTGACTGCTCGCGGCGCCGCCGATTTCGTGTGCCTTGCGTTTTGCTGCGAGTCTGAACCGTCCGCACGGCTTGGCGAATTTCAGGTTCATTCCGCAAATCGGTCAGCAGCCGATCACGGAAACACTTGGTCAAAAGACCGGCATCGACCAAGCTAGGTCCATCCAACAACTCTCGCACGATTCCCGCGACGACTTGTTCGCTGCCAAGCCACGTGCGAAATCTTCGAGATCCCACCGAGGTCGATATCGATGCCAACTGCGAAGCGATCGACGCATCGTCATCTTCGATGCTGCCGTTGAACCGCCGCAGGCAATCTGCGAACGGACGTCGAATGTCCTTAGCGGCTACCGCGTGTGTGATCGGCCAAGCGATATGGCAAAACGCTTGCTCCCAATCGCTTTGGCCAGGACGGACCCCGTTGTAACGCTCTGCTGCTGTGCGAAACCAATGAGACAGTTGGCTACGATCCTCGATGGCAAAGGCGTAACCAAGGGTGTGTTCAAGCGACGGCCAGAAATCCGTGCCGTTCCCCTCATACTCGTAGCCAACCTCGGTGGCAACGATCACCACCGGGAGGTATGCGGCAGACCAGAAGAATTCGCAAAGAGAATGGTTGCGGAGAGCTTCGCGGAGTTCGCCGCGCAACTTTGTCAGGCGATCGGTCGAAAGGGAATGCTCGCTAAAAAAAACGAAACCACCGCTCGTCTGCCGTTGTTTGAACAGATTCTCGAATTGCGATGCGATCGTTGCATGTGCCGCTTGCAGATTGTTCACGATGCCTCACTCACCTCTCGTCCTAATCTCTGATGACGATCTAGATGCAAAAAACAACTGGTCGAACGCAAGCTCCTCCATGTCGATGTCGAGTCACAAAACAGACTAACGCCGCGATCGCGATCTCGTTGGGCTGCCGAATCCGTTTGGACATCCCGAGGTTATGGATACCTTACAAGAGGTATCGCACATGTTATACTGCCGCAGCCGGTGTCCGGCAATCATCTGAAGGGAAACGAGCAAGCGCGCTCTGAAGTGTAGTTAATGAGCCCGAAACAACGGTCCTTTGCCGCCCAAGTGAAACGAGCTCGCCGGGAACTCGGCTTTTCCCAGCAGCGATTGGCCGAAGAGCTTGGCGTGAGAAGCGGCACGTTCAAATCATTCGGGGACAGTTCACACACCGGCCTCGAAATGACTCACGCTTCTACGACGGGTCCTATCCCTTCATTCAAACGGGAAGCATCTCAGCAACCGACAAATTCATCACCGAGTTCAGCCAAACCCTTAACGAAGAAGGCCTGCGGATCTCGAAGCTGTTTCCAAAGGATCCAGTTGTGGTGTCGATAACAGGTGCAAAGATCGCCGAAGTTGCCGTGACAACATTTGAGGCGTGCTTCCCGGACGGCATTGCAGGATTCGTTCCGGACCACCATCTCGACAGAGATTACTTGTTCTATTTGTTGGTCGCCATGAAGCCGGCGTTATTGCGAGCAATGGTTGTGGCGACACAGCCGAACATCAACTACGTTCAAATTGGAGGAAACTACATCCCACTCCCGCCAGTTGAAGAACAGGAGTTGATTGCAAAGCACATTGAGCAAAGGATCAACGAACTTGCAGATATCCGGCGACTTCTTAATCGGCAAACGCCACACTCGTCGCCTACCGCAAATCGCTCATCCACGAACAGCGATTCCCGGCCAACTGACTTGCTTGCGTGAGTTCGCTAGCGAGCGCAAGCCTGTGCGTCGCAATGCATTTGTAGCTTCATAGTTGATATTTGCACACCAAGCTAGCTTTACGAACAGCTAGCAACGCTGGCTGCAATATTCCCAGGGGTTTTAGTAGTTTTGTGATTGACCGGGAATTGCTGATCCACGAATGCGTCACCGGGCAACGACGCATCTCGGAGGCGGACGTGCGGCGAGTCTGGCATGGTTCGGCGACCGAGCACGAACAACTTGCAGAGGCGGGCGGATGAGTGCCAAGCGAAAGAAGACCGTGCGCAAGAAAACAACCGCCGTCAGTAGGTCGGGTCGGACTTTGAAGGCGGATGATTCGGTCAATTCGCTGTTGTCGGACCTTCGCCAGTTGATTGTCGAGTCCCGCGGGCGAGTGGCCCAGGCGGTCAACAGCGAATTGACCATGCTTTACTGGAATGTCGGCAGACGTATCCGCGAGGACATTTTGCAGGAGAAACGGGCGAATTACGGCGAACAGATTGTCGCCGCACTGGGGCGACAATTGACCGCTGAGTTCGGACGAGGCTTTTCCCAGCGAAACCTCGATAATATGGTGCAATTTGCCGCAGTGTTCCCCGATTTTTAGATTGCGCAATCACTGATTGCGCAATTGGGCTGGACCCACTTGCAGAAGATCATTTACCTCGACGACCCGCTGAAACGCGACTTCTACACGGAAATGTGCCGACTGGAAAACTGGAGTACCCGCACACTGCAAAAGAAAATCCAATCGATGCTCTTCGAGCGGACCGCGCTCTCCAAAAAGCCCGACAAACTCATCCGGCAGGAACTGGATGCGCTGAAGGCCGACGACAAGCTGACGCCCGATTTGGTCTTCCGCGATCCCTACGTGCTTGATTTTCTGGGACTGGCGGACACCTACTCCGAAAAGGACCTGGAAAGGGCGATCTTGCGCGAGATGGAGTCGTTCATCCTGGAATTGGGCGTCGGCTTCTGCTTCGTCGAGCGCCAGAAGCGGATGCAGATCGACAACGAAGATTACTACCTCGACCTGCTGTTCTATCACCGCAAGCTGCGCCGCGCCCAGCAGCGCGCCCGTGCCACTGCTGCCAGGACGGGTACGCCGCTGGCATTCTATCGGGACGGTAAGGTCGAATTGCATTATGTAAACGAAACAGCGGCATCTGCCGCCAATGCGCCAGCGGCGAAATCCGATTGAAAACAAAGGCGGCGGATGGCAAAACGCAAACAGGCTCCGGAGCTGACTTTTCAACAGCACATCGCGGATTATCTGGTCCGCGAGCACAAGTACGGCGTACTCGAACAAGCCGACATCAACGACACCGAACACTTCATTGCCGAAGACCAGCTGTGGGCCTTTCTCAACGCCACGCAGGCCGACACGCTGAAGAAGCTGACGGACGATTATGGAACCGATGCACGCGAGGAAGTGTTTCGCGCCCTCCGGCAGGAACTGGAGCACACACCGCTGTGGATGTTGTTGCGCCACAAGTTGCAAGTTCGGGGCCTTGAGTTTCGACTCTACTACCCGAAGCCTCGATCGATGGAGAGTGTGTCGGCAGAGAAGTTCGAGCAAAACCGCATCACCTTCCGTCCGCATTTTTACTTCGACGAGACCAATTAGGAGATTGACTTCGTCTTCTTCCTCAACGGCCTGCCCATTGTCGCGCTGGAGCTCAAGCACGAGAAGAACCAGAATGTGCATGACGCGGTTGTGCAGTTCGCTGTCCGCGATCATGCAAATCGGATCTTCACGCACCCGTTCTTGTACCTCGCAGCGGATACAAGCGACGTGATGGCCGCGACCGACCCGCGCCGGATCGAGAACTTTCGTTGGCACAATATGGGGCTGACCAACGTAGCCGACAATCCCGACGAGTATCCCGTCGAATTCCTCTATAAGACCGTGCTGTCCAAAGACCAGCTATTGGAAGCACTGTCTTTCTTTCTCATCCGCGTGCCAGAGCGAGAAGCGGAGGAAGATCGAACAGCGCAGCCCGCCTTCACGATCTTTCCTCGTTACCATCAGAGCCGGATGGTGCGAAACGTGGCGGACGATGTGCTCGAGCACTTCACCACGACTGGCGACATCGGCAAGAAGTACCTGATCGATCATTCGGCTGGCAGCGGCAAGACGTTGTCCATCTGTTGGCTCGCGGACAAATTGCATAGTCTGTTCCATCCAGTCTCCAACAAGAAGCTGGTGGACATCATCTTTATCCTTACCGACCGCAAGTCGCTCGACAAGGATATCCGTGAGGACATCGACAAGTTCGCGCACCTGCAAGATGTCATCGGCATTGCCAAGAAGTCAGATGATTTGCCGCGATTCATGAAGCAGCGCAAGTCGATCATTGTTACGACGCAGCAGAAGTTTACCTGGGTGTTGGACCAGATACGGGGTACACCGGAGTTGAAGGAACTTCGGGTGGGTTTCTTGATTGACGAGGCACACCGCTCGCAGGAAGGCCAAGGAGGAGTCGCCATCCGCGTCCCGTTCCGCAAGTCGGACGAACCGGATGACGTAGATACTGCGGAAGACCGTCAAGATGAAGAAGACAAGATTGCGGCGATCATTCGCGAGCACGATCTGAATCAGCTCTTTGTCGCATTCACTGCGACCCCGGCACCGGCGACAGTGACGCTCTTCGGCTCGCCGTTCGACACCTACACCGAGGCCGAGGCGATCGCCGAGGGTTACATCGTGGACGTGGCGGCGTGCATCATCTCCTACAAGACTCTCTACAACTTGCACCGCCCGGTGGTGCCGACGCTCGACGAGGAGACGATCTATCCGAAGGGGGTCGTTGCGAAGGCGCTACAGAATGTCGCCTACCAGGACGACGGCCTCATCCAGTATAAGGCGGAGGTAATGCTTCGCATCTTCGAGAAGGACGTGATGCCGCTGATCAATGGGAAAGCTAAGGCCATGATCGTTACGACGTCACGTGTTGCCGGGCTGCGCTATTTCAACATCATCAAGGAGAAGTTGAAGGAACGCGGCGCAGGCTACAAGGTGCTCTACGCTTTCTCGGACTTCGTGCATCCCGATACCAATCAGGCTATCAGCGAGCATGCGATCAATGAACTGAGGGACGGCGAGTTGATCGAAGACCGGTTTGAAAGAGACGATTACCGCCTAATGATCGTCGCCAATAAATTCCAAACGGGTTTTAATCAGCCGCTTCTTGCCGGCATGTTTCTGGACAAGGCAGTCGTGGATCGCAACGCGGTGCAGACAGTGTCGCGACTCAACCGATGCCACGAGGGGAAGACGGAAGTCGTTGTTGTCGACTTTACCAACAACGCCAAGGCGATTCTGAAGGCGTTCGCTAAGTATCGTAAGGGAACGCCATTTGAACCTGACGAGCCTGATCTCGAGCTGTGCGTCAAGCTGTGCGTCAAGCTGCGCGAGAAAACTCTCGAGGCGGGACCGTTTACGCAGGCGGACGCCACCACGCTCGCCAATCTGCTGGCCAGAGGCACGGACGCCCAGATTCAATTCCTCGCTCATGGGTTGCGCAAGCGGTTTGAGGCACAGTTTGTCTCGTCTGAGGACCGCAAGTCGTATGTCTATTCGCTGGCACGTTACGCCAAATGCTTCCATTTCTTGACCTGCTTTTTCACCTATCCGAATGAGTTCAGAGAGTTCGCGGTGTTCGCTGAGTACATTGGCCCGCAACTCATCAAGCACGGCACCGTGTCGGAACTCATGAACCAGATTCGACAAACGGAGGTTGTGAAAGCGGCCGTCGAGTATCAGGGAGAGGTCCACAGCGGCGGTCCAGTGAAGCTCAAGCCCCGCAAAGGAAAGAAGGGAACAGCACCACCGCCGAAGAAGGTTTCCGTTCAGGATATGATTGCCGAGATTCAGGCGAAGTTTAACATCAGCGACGAGGAGGCGCTGTATATCAAGCAAGTCACCGAGGAAAAGGTTGCTGATCCCGTAATTGGCCAGACCGTTCAATCGCATCGCGATGATCGCGTCTACCTCGAAGGCGCGTACCGGGGCCAAGTGAATGGCGCGATCCAGGATAGCTACGATGATTTGGGGCGCTACGAGGAATTGTCCGATCCCAAGTACACGGATACGGGTGGCATCTTCGACATCATGGCCGTAACAGTGATCCAGAGTCATTTGGTCGCAGCGTAACCGCATGAGCAAGAGCATCAACGACATTCCTACACAAGATCGCCCACGTGAGAAGTTGCTCCGGAAAGGGGCAGCGGCGCTGAGCGATCAGGAATTGTTGGCAGTGCTGCTGGGTAAGGGCACACCGGGAATGGACGTAATGACGCTGGCGGGCAAAGTTGCGCGGATCGTCGACGAGAAGGGGCTTGGACTGCGCGTCGAAGACCTGACCAACTTTGAAGGCGTGGGCGACGCGAAGGCAACGTTGATCCTGGCGGCTATCGAGTTTGCCCGGCGGCGCATCAAGCCGGAAGGGGCTAAGATCGAGACACCGGAAGACTTGCTGCCGCATGTGCGGCACTATGCCGATCGTAAACAGGAGCATTTCCTATGCGCGAGCATCAATGGGGCGAATGAGATCTTGAACATTCGCGTCGTGTCCATTGGCCTGATTGATCGAACGCCTGTCCATCCACGCGAAGTGTTCGCCGACGCTCTTGCGGATCGAGCCTCGGCAATAATTGTTGCTCACAATCATCCAAGCGGAGGCATTGAACCTTCGCAGCACGACGTGGCGGTGACTGCTCAACTAAAGGCAGCGGGGGAAGTGATCGGCATTTCGCTGCTAGACCACATCATCTTCAATCGAAACGACTACTACAGTTTCCTAGAATCCGGTCGCCTCTGAATCGGGGAGAAGGGCGAGTTAGAACAACAACATGAGCGTCAAACAAGCTGCCATCCATGTGCTGAGTGAAGCTGGCGAACCATTGTCGGCGCAGCAAATCGCCGACCGCGTTCTTGAACAGGGCCTTTGGAAGACACAGGGCAAGACGCCTCACGCTACCGTCGCGGCTCAGCTTTACACCGACATCAAAAAGCACGGAGCGGACTCGGATTTCGTACAGGTGGAGCCCAACACGTTTGCGTTACGCGACGGCGCTACAGTCCCGCCGAAAACACCTTCCAACGATACGAAGGCGGTTGGGAAATTCTCGTTCACGGACGCAGCCGAAAAGGTACTGGAGAAGTTTGGAAACAAGAAACCGATGCACTATCGGGAGATCACAAAGAAGGCGTTGGAGCTAGAGTGGATTGCTACGGAAGGCAAAACGCCGGAAGCCACGATGTATGCGCAGGTCTTCACGGAAATTCGCAGGAACAAGAAACACGACAAGCAGCCAAGATTTGTTCAGCACGGTCGCGGCTATTTTGGACGAATTCTCCAAATCCAGCGACATGGCCGCGATTCAGACGGCCGGGCTAGATCAAGAGGCTGCCTTAGCGGCTCTTGACGAGTGGAAGACTACGCTAAGCGGCGAGACCGATTCGATTGAAGGTGATGGCGAGGATGAAGAAGAGCAGCTAGTGGATGAAGATATTGACTTCGAAGAGGAGTTTGAACTGCAACGGCGGCGAGGTGCCTTCACCCGATCTGACTTCCCACTCCTTGCTGCTGTTGCGCGAGTTTTCCTTGCGTTGCCTCCGGAAGCGAAAGAAGATCCCGACCGCTACCGTCGGGTTGGATTCCTACTTCCAGATGACATGGCACGCTACGACCACGTCATCATCGATGAAGGTCAGGACTTCACCTATGCCGAAATTCACCTAGTCCACAGTTTAGTCGAAAACACGCGTCAAGCGGTTACGATTTCCGGTGATGCTCAACAACGCATGGACTGGCGGTCAGGATTCTCTAGTATTGAGAGCATTCATGTCCCAGACGAGCGTCGCTTCCGAATCGCGAGGAACTACCGCCAGACGGTCGAGTTGAGCGATTGGGTAAATCGCTTGAACGCGGCATGTTTTGGCAAAGACTCTCTGAAAATCGAAGCGACCTTTCAAAGTGGGCCGGCACCCACACTGGCCGTAATTCCTGAGTGGGCGGACATGCGGAAGTCGGCTGCATCGAGTTTCTCCAGTTGGTACGACAGCGATCAGAACCCCTTCACAGCATTACTCTTAATTGGCTTTGATGCCAGGATGAAGCGGCGCATTACGGATGGCTTGAGCAACGCTTTAGAAAGCCGTGCAATCTACGTCGAAAGCGTTGAAGATGGGCGGATGATCGAACGCGGTCGAGTTTCCGTAGCTGACGTTCCCACCGTCAAAGGACTGGAGTTCGATGGCGTTGTAGTAGTCGTCAGGAAGGAGGCGTGCGCACTGCTGGATCAAACATCACCAGCTGCGATTATTGCCAGAAACAAGCTCTACGTTGGCTGCTCTCGCGCGAAGCGAAACCTGAGCGTTATTTTGCAAGGCGATGTGTCTCATCTTAAAGAGAGCGGGTTCTACGAGTGAGCTGCGGGGCGTGATCGCCGCACCCTGC
>CAUJKL010000052.1 GCA_963204995.1 Planctomycetota bacterium
TCGAAACGAGCACGAATAGACGTAGCGCCAAGGGCTTGCGTTGCACTGACCAATGACTCCATTCACGATCCGAGGGCGCGGTTCACTTTCCAGCTAAATCTCGCTCCACATCCATGCAGCGAACTCGTGCCACGCGACGGTGCGCATTCCGAACGCGACAGTTGCACTAGTTCTAATTATCGAGATGGAACGGTGGCGTTGTTTCGTTAATCCCATGGCTGGCCAAGTACTACTCGGCAGATGCGATCCGCGCTTGCAGGATTAATCCGCACAGGTGGAACGGCGAGGCGAAGGGCTCGGCACAGTCTGGTCGTTTGATATCGTCTCGACGATTGGGCTGCGATTGCGGGTTGTGCGGAGGGTGATGGTATAAGGAGCAGCTTCTGCAAGAGTTTTCTGAGAAAATTGAATACGGTGTCAGAGTCGCGGGCCGGAACTGCCGGGCACGCAGTTTTGTCTATGATGCAGTCTGAGCACGCTTTAGGGACGGTACATCGCAAACATCGGCTATCGTCGCTACCTGCCACCATTGAAGCTTCGTCGGGCAATGCCAGGTCGAAGTGGACCGAATGCGAGACGGAATGAATTCCGTTCTACGACGGGCGAGTAAGGAATCGCCAGGTCGAAGTAGGCCAAATGCGAGGTTTCGGCTATATTTTGACCATCCGTGACGAACTACCTGCCATTGAGGCGTTGATAACCTCCGGCTTCGGCTACCACTTTCGGTGGATTAATCCCCTATACACCCTGAAGAATCTCCAGTGAACGCTAAACAAAAAGAGTCAAAAGACCTCCTCCGTCGCCGCCATCGGCCAGAGATCCCGGGCCAGAGTCCTGCGAAGAATTCAAACAATCCCAATGCCAGTCGCGAGACGGTGGAATCGATTGCCGTAGCGATCATTCTGGCCTTTTTGTTCCGTGGCTTTGTGGCGGAAGCCTTTGTCATCCCCACGGGCTCGATGGCTCCGACGTTGCGCGGTCGCCACATGGATATCGTTTGTCCGCAGTGCGACTTCGAATACAACACCGGTGCAAGCATGGAGAACGAAGAGGACGGACGCTCGCGGGGCGAGGTCACGGTGACTTGCTGCCCAATTTGCAATTTTGCGTTGGAGCTGGACAAGACCGTCAATCCGAACCACAGGTCGTTCAACGGTGATCGGATTCTGGTCAGCAAATTCGCGTATCAACTGTCCGAGCCAGAACGCTGGGATGTTATCGTCTTCAAGTATCCAGGGAACGCGAAGCAGAACTACATCAAGCGACTGGTCGGATTGCCTGGCGAGACAATTCAGATTCGGCACGGAGATATCCACACGCTGGACGCGGAGGGCCATGCGCAGATCGTGCGTAAATCGCCCACAAAGTTAAAGGCGATGCTGCACGTCGTTGATGATAATGACCACGTCGCCCCTGCTCTTAAGGAAGTTGGTTGGCCGTCACGTTGGCAGACGGCATCCGCCGTGGGCGAAGATCGGCAATGGCGTCGGACTGCGGACGACAATAGCTATATCGTGCAAAGCGGAGCGGACGAAACGTGGCTGCGCTACCGGCACCTGGCACCGCAGCCTCGAGATTGGGGGGCGATCGAAGCCGGTGAACGACCGCGATGGCTCGACGGCACCGAGGGCGCGCTCATCACCGATTACTACGCATACAACGATTACAGCGCAGGAGGGCATTCCACCGGAACGGCCTGGGTGGGTGATCTAGCAGTCGAAGCGAAAGTCGATATTCAAAGTGATCAAGGCGAGTTGCTGCTCGATCTGGTCGAAGGCGGTGCGCACTACGTCTGCCGGATTGATGTCGCGACGGGCAAGGCCGCGTTGTCGATCAAGGATTTTGCCGGGCAACCGCAACTGTTTGAAGATGGAGGTGCGGTGCGGACAGCCACGACGGCCGTGAAAGGCCAGGGCTCAAATCGCATTCGATTCTCAAACTGCGATGACCAGCTATTGCTTTGGATCAACGACAAGGTCGTTGAATTTGATGGGCCGACAACCTACGTACCACTTGCCGATGTTGTGCCAAGGTGGAACTCGACAGACCCTGGTGATATGGCTCCGGTGGGGGTTGGTGGCAAGAACGCGAATCTTACCGTCACCGGCTTGCGAGTGTTGCGTGACATCTACTATCTCGCTCAAGAAGCCGACAGACGCTATCAATCCGAGTATGCCAGCTACATGGGGCAAGGTGACTTGGAGGATGTTTTCTATGACCCGCGCACCTGGGACACGACAACGGTGTTCAAGGAGCGTCGCACCGTTGTGTTCCGACTGGAGGAAGATCAGTTCTTCCCGCTCGGCGATAACAGCCCACAAAGTAAAGACGCGCGCTTATGGTCGAACGAGGGAAGTCACGACACGGGCTACCACAGCCCACCGCCTTATGTGGAACGTGAGTTGTTGATTGGTAAGGCGCTGGTCGTTTATTGGCCGCATGGCTGGCGACCACCTTCGCCGACTTTGTCGTGGCTGACGGGGAACTACGCGTTTATTCCCAACTTTGCTCAGATGAAGTTCATCCGCTGAAAGATCACAGACCTGTCAAGGAGGACACTCGATGCCGCTACTAGAAGCCAGCGGGCTGGAGAAAACATTTGGTCGGCGTCGTGTGGTGAACGGCGTCAGCTTAGAGGTACACCAAGACGAAATCGTGGGGCTGCTGGGCCCCAATGGTGCCGGCAAGACCACATCGTTTCGCATGATTTGCGGGTTGGTTGATCCGGACGCGGGCCGCGTCTACCTGGGAGATCACGATGTCACGAAGTGGCCGATGTATCGCCGTTGCCACGATGGACACATGGGATACCTCGCACAAGAATCGAGCGTGTTTCGAAAGCTCTCGGTCGAGCAGAACCTGCTGGCCGTCATGGAATTACTTGGGATGGGACGCCGAGCGAGAAAAACTCGTTGCGACGAATTACTCGAGCAGTTCAAGATCACCCACATCCGCAAGTCGAAGGCGTCCAAGTTGTCCGGTGGCGAAAGGCGTCGACTAGAAATCGCTCGATGTCTCGTCTCGGACCCAGACATCATCATGTTGGACGAACCCTTTGCTGGAATCGATCCGATCACGGTACAGAGCATTCAAGGCATCATTCGCGATCTGCGTAACAATGGCATTTCGATTCTGATCACGGACCACGCTGCCCGCGAGATTCTGCAAGTGACGGATCGCTGTTACGTGATCAATGACGGAGAAGTGCTGTGCCACGGGCATCCCGACGACGTGAAGGTTCATCCGGAAGTGCGGCGCATCTATCTCGGCGACATCGACGGAGAAGATTCGCCGACGCCCGCGCCGCATATTCGAGCGTCGCAAATCGCATCCCGTGGACAAAGCAGCACTCGGTCGGATGTCTGAAGGCTGAACTCTCGCGAGTTCCACTACTGGTTTGCTTAGGCCGTTGCCATTGCGGCGACCTGTGCGGAGAGAATCTCATGGACGCGTCGTGACAGTGCAGCCGGGCTGAACGGTTTGCAAATAATTTCGCAAGTCTGCATTAACTCTGAATCGGACTGTCGTAGTTCGAATCCTTTCGCGGTGAGCAGAATAATCGGCAAACCCGCGAACTCGGGTGTCGAACGAATCAGGCGTACCAATTCAATTCCGTCGATCTTCGGCATCTGGACGTCGGAGACAAGGATATCGGGACAATTGGCTTGAATCTCCTCCCATGCTTGCTCGCCATTGGTGGCTGCAATCACGGTGCAACCGATGGCGCGCAGCGCGAGTTCCGCGACGCGGCGGATATGCGGTTCATCATCAACGATCAATGCAGTGAACGACATCAGCAGGAGCCCAATCAAAGAGATTTATGTAGTCCGTTTCCAAAGGAACAATAGCTCACTGAAGCGGGGGGACGCCTTAGGATTGAGAATATTGAATCCGTTAACCCCGCTGGAGAACGGCCCTTTTCGCGTTCGCCCTACTCGACGCCACATCCGTCATCTCCATCGCAATCGTGTTTCTCGACATGTACCGGTCGTGTCTTAACCGTACGCGTGTCCGACACATCCGCACCAATCGCTTCCTTCGACGTCGCAATCGCTAAACATCGGCTGCCCGGCATTCTTAACGCCGCATTTCTCATCGTAGGCCGGACCGAAGGTCGCAACCCCTTGCCGGAGCTTCGCAAACGCAAATAGCTTGAAATCATGGTGTCTCGTAAATCCACTCGACAACTGCGACCGAAGTTCCGGCAGCTGCGGCGTTTGCTTCGATCCGGCCTACAACTGATGAGAAATGCGGGTTAACGCCGCCCTCCGGTTTAGCCATGAGGTAGATTTGCGTAGCGGTAGAAATCCGCGCCCGCCCACTTTGCGCCGCTTGGCGTCCTACCTCGATGACAACCCGCCCGCAGAAAACCAAACGTTTCGCTCGGCACGCCCGAGTTCGATCGCTGCTAGATGCAGCGTCGGATTGGTTCGCGCGCGCCTTGGATACTGGAGTTGCGACATCTCGGTCGCTCGACTTGATGTCGCTCGAAGATCGGGTGTACTTCAATGCTGCTCCGATCGGCGAAGCGTTGCCGGACGCGATCGACTCCATCAGCGAACAGGTTCACGAAGTCATTAGTTTGATCGATCTGGCGTCTGCGGCCGACGTGGGTGAGACCGACGTTCTTCCCTCGATCAACGAAACGCTTCCGTTGTCGAACGCCGACACGCCGCCCGATACGGACTCGGCGGAAGACGACGCTGCCTCGCACGACGATTCGCCAATTCTCAGCGACCTGCCGAGCGGGCCTTCTCCCACGACCGAATTGCACGAAATTGTCTTCGTCGATGAAGCGGTCGAAGATTACGAAGCGTTGGTCCGTGACATCCAGCAGCGCGACGGCACGAATACGCGGTATGAAGTTGTGTTGCTCAAGCAGAACGAAAGCGGAATCGCTCGGGTTTCGGCAACGTTAAACGAGCGACAGGACATTTCTGGAATTCACTTCATCTCGCACGGCACCAGCAGTGGAGTGCAGCTTGGTTCCGATTGGCTCACTGCCGAGAATGTGAACGGCTATTCATGGCAGATCGACGATTGGCGATTCGCCCTGACGGATAACGCCGACATGCTGTTCTATGGGTGTGATCTGGCAAGCAGTACCGAGGGGCGCGAACTGTTGACTTCGTTAGCGGCGGCTTGTGATTGCGATGTAGCGGCCAGCACGGACGATACGGGACATGCTATCTTCGGCGGCGATTGGGACTTGGAGTTTGCCACCGGTGAAATCGAAACGGACATCGCACTCAGCGCGTATATGCGCGACCATTGGGGGCACTTGCTCAACGTTACGATCGATGCGACCACCGTTGATACGACACCTAAAGGCGTGGTGACGGACAGCTTCTCGCATACCACCTCGGGCAGCGATCGCTTGATGTTGGTGGGCATTTCGTTCGGCAACGACAAAGGCGACAGCGTCGTGTCGGTCACTTACAACGGCACGGCGTTAAGCCTCGTCGGCACGCGAGATAACGCGGACACTTCGTCGGCACGCGTGGAGATTTGGTCGTTAGTCGCGCCCGATGTGGGGGCTCACAACGTCACGGTCAACTACGCAGTGAATAAACACGAAGGTGCCACGATCGGTGTGATGACCTTCAACGGTGTCGACCAAACCGTCGCCTTGGGTGGCTTCGCATCGGCACAAGGAGACTCAGGAATCTTATCGACGACCGTCGCGTCGCGCAGCGGCGAGATTGTTTTTGGAGTTGCGGCTTTTGACGGCAACACCGATCTCGATTTCGTTCCCGGTGCCGGACAGACAGAGCAGTGGGACGCGTTTCAGAATCGAGCGAATGGCACCGGCAGCACCGAGGCAGGTGCGGCTTCGGTGGTCACGTCGTGGGCCACTCCGTCGACGGGAAAGTGGGCGGTCGGTGGAGTGTCAATCAAAGAAGCCGGTACAAGTGTCGTCTTGTCCCCCGTAGCCGACACGTATGTCAATAACAACTCTGCAGCCACGAACTATGGCGGCTCGACCAGTCTCGTCGTCGACAAGGCCGGTGGCGGGCTCGGCGACCAGCGCGCGCTGCTGGAGTTCGACTTCAGCGCCATCCCCGCCGGCTCGATCGTCACGAGTGCGACGCTGCAACTTCGGGCCACCAGCAACACGGCTGCGTTCGATCTGAATATCTATCAGGTGACGGAGGACTGGGCTGAAGGTAACGGTAATGGTGTGTCGGGTGCTGCAAGTTGGAACCAACGTGTGGCCGGAACAAGCTGGACGACCGCCGGTGGCACCGTCGACCCGACAATCATTGCCACGTTGAATACCGCCGCAATTGGACAACACAGCTGGAATGTTACCTCGCTGGTGCAGAATTGGGCTGCGGGGACGTCAGCAAACCACGGTCTGTTAATCGCCAGCCCAGATTCAGGCAGCGAGATTGTGAACTACTCTAGCCGCGAAGGAGCAGCACCACCACAGCTCGTTGTATCCTATCTCGCCCCCACATCGACACTGGTGGTCGACACGACGAGTGATGTGGTAAATGGCGATACATCGTCGATCATGGCATTGCTGATCGATAAAGGTGCCGACAACGCGATCTCGCTACGAGAAGCGATCATGGCGGTGAATAATACGGCCAACGGTGCGACGCCGGACGAGATTCACTTCAATCTCGCGGGCACAGGCGTCCAGACAATCTCGCTGCTCTCGGCACTTCCGAGCCTGACCGATGCCGCGATCATCGATGCGACGACACAGAACGGCTATGCTGGACTTCCTTTGATCCAAATCGTCAGTGCAGTCCCGACGGGGAACGGGCTCACGCTGCACGGCGGATCGGATGGCAGCACGATCCGCGGCCTCATCGTCGGCGGATTCTCGGGCGAAGGCATCGAACTGCTCTCCGACAATAACCTCATCGAGTTGAACTACCTCGGAACGACTGCCAATGGTCTCGCGGTGAACGGTAACGAGCGCGGTATCAAGATCGATGGCGGACAAAACAATCAAATTCTGAATAACGTGATCTCGGGTAATCGCGGACATGGCATC
>CAUJKL010000053.1 GCA_963204995.1 Planctomycetota bacterium
AGCGAACAGTCGCCTTCGGCTTGCCGTTAAACTAAGAAAATTGTGACTGAGTGCTTACTTCTAGTGGATGTAGGCAAATGACATTAAACGGACGCCAGACTGCGATAGCTGGAATCCCGCGATCTAAGTCGTTGACATGGCTGACCATCCTACTGGCCGCCACGGTGTTTGTCTTGGATCTGGTTCTTCTGCATGGGCAAGGGGAAGCAGTACTGTACGTGATCGTCGTGCTGATCTTCCTCTGGTCAACTCAGTGGCGATATGTCCTGGCTTTGGCTGCCGTGTGCAGCGTGTTGACGATAGTTGGATTCATTTTCGCGCCCGTGAATGTTCCGGCCCCAGCCTACGTCACAAATCACATCGTGTCATTTGTGGCCATGTGGTTAACAGCCGCGCTTGGCCTGCGCATGAACCTTCTGTCCGACAAGTTGGTGGAAAGCGAGGGCCGAATACGCACCATCGTCGAGGCGATGGGCGAAGGCATCATTACGGTTGACAACCAAGGGGTCATTGAATCGGTCAACGAGTCCGCTGCGAACATGTTTGGTTACGAAATCGCGGAAATCGTCGGCCAAAACGTGCGAGTGCTGATATCGCCCGACCTGCGAGACGCTCTCGAACATGGTTTGATCGGCTATCTCGATACTGGCGAGCAGCACTTTATCGGAGCGACTCGCGAAGTCACGGGAATGCGCAAGGATGGGACGACGTTTCCAGTGTTGATTGTCGTCAACGAAATGTGGCTGGATCAACGGCGGGTGTTCGCCGGTATCGTTCTGGACATGACCGAGTTGCGTTTGGCTCAAGACCGCGCAGTTCAAGCCCAACGGCTGGCGGCGCTTGGCGAAGCCATGGCTGGCCTGGCACACGAGAGCCGCAACGCTCTGCAACGCAGTCAAGCCGCCGCCGAGATGCTGGCGAGAAAAATCGGAGACCAGTCGGATGCCATGGATCTGCTGGGTCGCATCCAAACGGCCCAGAACGACCTGCACAGGTTGTACGAAGAGGTGCGCGGCTATGCAGCACCAATCAGCATACAAACAAAACCGTGCCGGATCGATTCGCTCGTCGAATTGGCCTGGGAGATGGTTAAAGCGGCGCGGCCGGAACGCGATGTTCACCTAGAGCAAACGGGCACGCACATGGATCTGACGTGCGACCTCGATCCCTTTCCCATACGACGCGCCTTCCGAAACATCATCGATAATTCATTGGACGCGATCGAAGACCCAGTACGCATTACGGTTACTTACTCGGAGTCGAAGCTGGACGGCCGTGCGGCCATCGAAGTTTCGCTCCGCGACAACGGACCAGGACTGGATGAAGAGACGCGGCCCAAGATTTTCGAGCCATTTTTCACCACAAAGACGAGTGGTAGCGGTTTAGGCATGCCAATTGCAAAGAGATGCATCGAGGCGCACGGTGGCGTCATGGACATACCGGAAAATGCCGGTCAAGGAGCGGAGTTTCGGATCATTTTGCCGAGAACCCAGTCATGAACAGTTCATTGCGGATCGCAGTCGCCGACGACGAGCCAGAAATGCGGGAGTACTTCGAGAACACGCTGACCGTGCTGGGCCACAAGGTCGTCGCTGTTGCGAAGGATGGACGCGAACTGGTCGAGCATTGTCGAGCCATGCGGCCGGGCCTGGTGATTACCGACATTAAAATGCCAGACATGGATGGCTTGAATGCCATCAAGGAGATTAGCAGCAGCATGTCGGTGCCGATCATCTTGGTGTCGGCACATCACGCTCCGGAGATGATCGCTCAGGCGCTGGACAATCAGGTGTTGGCCTATCTTGTCAAGCCGATCAAGCAGGCCGACCTGGAGACAGCGATTGCCGTGGCGATGCGTCGTTACCGCGAGTTTCAAGCACTCCATCAGCAAACCGATTCACTGCGTCAGGCTCTGGAAGACCGAAAGCTGATCGAGCGAGCGAAGGGGCTTTTGATGCAGCACACCGGACTTGACGAGCCCGCCGCCTTCACGCGGTTGCAAAAGTTGGCGAGCGACAATAACTGGAAACTAGCCGCGGCAGCCCGAAGTCTGCTAGCCTCCGAGGAGGCACTTCGGTCGCCGCAAACACCTCGTAACTGCGAAACGTAGGCGAGGGAAAGGCGTGAACTTCGCGTCCTCCTTGCGTGCGCTACGAGCGAATGAATTATTCGTGGCGTTAGCTTCCAGCTTGCGGATACTGATCCGGCAAGCTGGCAGTTACCCCACGTTTTTCGCTCCCCATCGTCAGTTTCAAGCTGCAAATTTTTCTACTTTCTTCTCACTTCTGGGGTTGACTACCGATTACTGACCCTTAAGAATGATTGCCGTATCGTCGTTCACGAGGGACGCGATCGCTTCTTTCTTTTGTCGCTTGCCTGGTGACCGGGCACCTGGGGACGAGTTTCCCGCAGGTCTCTTAATGTCGCGACTTCCAAGTCGGCTTGCGCTCCCTGTTGGCACCCCACAACACTCACTGGTTGCCTCCTAGCGCTCTCTCAGGTAGTCGCCGTCCCGTTGCGAAGATCGTTGTGCGACGACTCCGCAAACAACATCCGACAGCATGTAAGGAGAATAGCCATGTTGGTTCTTAGTAGAAAGTGTGGCGAACGACTTTGTATTGCCGACAGCATTGAAGTAACGGTCATCAGCGTCCAGGGCGGCCGGGTCCGGCTAGGCATTACCGCACCGGCCGAGGTGTCGATCCATCGCGCCGAGGTTCAACGACGAGTCGACCACAAACGATTTGCGCCTGGCCTGGCTGCTGTGCCATCTTCCTTGTTCGTCGAAGGAGCGACGACATGCCCGTGACAACATTCTTTCAGTCGTGCCCGATCTGTGGACGTGAATTGCTAATCCCTATCGAGTGTCTTGGCCAGCAGGTTGCCTGCAAGCATTGTTGCGGACATTTTCAGTCACGTGACACGTCATACGATTCTTACTCGAGAGACAATCAAGAGCCGACGCTGATGGACCGCGCGAACACGCTGCTTATGTACGGGATGTCACGGCAGTTTCGCAATCGCCTCGAGGCTTCTCCTTTCCCATTCGTTACGGAGTAACTTACCATGCCACGCGAGTATTCGCTGTTGATCGTCGAAAACGACGCTGCTCTCTCGGGTTTGCTGACTCGCAACTTTATTACAATGGGATACTCCGTCACACCGGTCTATCATCCTCGGCAAGCCCTCGAAGCCGCCTCGATCAAATCGTTTGATATTGCTTTACTGGACGGCAGCTTGCCGGAGCATGATGGAGTTTGGTTGATGCGGGAGTTAAAGCTGCGGATTGCCCACTTGCAGGTCGTGATCTTATCCGCCCATTCAGACGCGGCTTTCCAAGCGAAATGCATCGACAGCGGCGCGTTCGCCTATCTCCGCAAACCGTGTGGTCTGGCCGAACTGGAAGCTACCTTGGAACGGGCCGTCGAGTATCGACCATCCGCGGACGAAACAGCGGCCAGCCGATCGGGGACGCCGGCGGCCGTGTCGTGTGTGGAGTGATTGGCACCAAACGGTAAGCGAATGGTTTAGCGTTCACTTTGAGACTTTACGGTTTTGGCATTTCGTTCGACTGTAAACTCTCAAAGTTGTCAAAGAACATCCGAAATACCGATTGGTGCTAGTACGCCCAGCCGGTTGAAATTCGCTGCCATTCATCAGCGTCCAACAGGAAGGTGTTCAGGTCGTGGTCGAAAAGGTCTTTCAACTAACGTCAGCGAGAAACCTCAAACCGCGTACTCTCCGGGATATCTTACGAACCAATATGGGGACGTACTCATCACGATGGCGGTCATCGCTGCGGGCATGCTGTGGGGCTTCTACCGGAGGGGGTAGCTTCGGTAAGAATGTTCCTGCTGCCGATGGGCAGAAGAGGAACCAGATCAGCTACCCACGCCGCTGGATTGCGCAGATCCCAGTTTGCCGATGAGGCCCTTGAGCAGTACTTCCTTCTCCTTTAACTGGTCCGTGAACGTCGAAACGGTTGAATGATGAATTTCCTGCCGCAACTCACCCAACCGGTTCTGCAAGACGTATAACGTCAGTTCGTGTTCAGCTTCTGTCAATTCCAGCTTCATGGTTCGTTTCCTTGAGATCGTGGACTTCCAGGAACATATCGAATATCCGGCGTGCGAT
>CAUJKL010000054.1 GCA_963204995.1 Planctomycetota bacterium
CCGAGCAACACACACACCTCGCCATCCGCGACCGTCAGACTCACGCCTCGCAAGACCTCATGCTCTTGATAGCGCTTTACGATCTTGGTGAGTTCAATCATGAGCGGCGCTCCTGACTGAGATTCTTCTCCAGGCGATTGGTGACAATCGACAGCGGATAGCTCATGGCCAGATACAACAACCCCGTCAGCAAGCCGAGTTCCACGATGGCTCCGGCGCTGCGGGCTTGGATGTAATACATCTTCGAGAGTTCGACCACGGTGATGACGGAACAAACCGCAGTGTCTTTGAACAAGGCAATGAAATCGTTCGTCATCGGCGGCAACACGAGCCGTGTCGCTTGCGGCACGATCACGCGTCGCAGTGCCATCGCTTTGGACATGCCGAGCGAGATCGCGGCTTCCATCTGACCTTTGGGAATGGATTGAATTCCGCCGCGATAGATTTCGGCCTCATAGGCGGAATAGTTGATCGCCAATCCCATCACGGCGGCCGTGAAGGCATTGATCGTCAAGCCAGATCCTGGAAACATCGTGTCCAGCAGTTTGGGCAGCAGGAAGTAGATCAGATACAATTGCAACACGAGCGGCGTACCACGCACGAGTTCAACATAACATGCCGCGGGAATGCGTAACCAACCCGGGCCGTATAGTCGCGACAGTGCGATCGCCAACCCGATCATCACGGCCAGCGGCATGGCCGTCACCGAAAGTAAGACCGTCATGCCCGCAGCGTCGATCAGCAGTCCACCGCGCTGCCAAATCACACCCCAGCCGGACGACTGTTCAAAGCTGCTTTCCAGACCATCCACAGGTTTCTCACCCACGTCCGCTCCGGACATGGAACTGCCGACGAATCCACCAGAGGCGTTGGTCTCCAGGCCGCGCGCCATCTGCGTTTCATTCCACATGCGGTATCGCGAAAAGATCTGGTGCAGTCTGCCGTCCTGCAACGCTTTGACGATGGCTTCGTTGATGGCTTTCAGCAGGTCGGTGTCGGCTTTGCGCGTGAGTGCCACGTAGTACCCGCGACCGACCGGCGGGCCGATGGGACGCAACTTGGTGAACCCTGCGGAATAGAACGTCCAAACGGGAAGATCTTGCAGGTTTGCATCGATGTTGCTCAGTCCGAGTTCGGTGGCTTCCATAGCGTCGGTCGCCCCATCGAACAAAGCCACGTCGACGTTGCCCTGGCCGAACTGTTCGAGGTAATCCTGAGCGGCCGTGCCGCCCAGCAACGACACCTTTCGTGGTCGTCCGTCGATCGGCTGCAACAAGTCTTCCCATGATTTCAACGTGTCGTCGCCCACACGTCCCAGCAGTTGCAATTCGTAGATGTAGTAGGGAATCGACAGCCCGTATCGCTGGGCGCGATTCGGCGTCCATTCGTACCCGTTCAGCACGATGTCGATGTCGCCGCGATCCATCACATCGGGCAGCTTGTCCCACTGGCCTTGCGCGAACTGAGCCTTCACGCCAAGATGTGCAGCGATCAAGTCGGCGAGTTCGACTTCGAATCCGGTCAGCCGTGCGGGATCATCCGGCCGGGGATAAACGAACGGGCCACCGCCTTCCTGATCCGCGCCCCAGATCAGCGTTCCGCGTTGTCGAATTGTATCGAGTGTTTGATCGGCGGAAGAGTCGTTGGAGAATACGACGCTACTCAGAATCAGTGCCAATGCCGCTACACGAGTTCTCGCACCAGCTTCTTTCACTCAGTCGCTACTCCTGCCGGTGGCTTGAACAAATCGGCGACCAGGTAGCGGTAACCGGGGACAACCGTCTCGCCATCAAGGTAGTCTTTGCCAGTCAAGATCGCGCGCGTACCATCTTGACGGTACACAAGCACTTCTTCGCCAACCGGGTCAACAACCCAGACCAACTGAACGGCGGCGTCAAGATACTCGTGGACCTTCGTGGAAACCTGGCTGAATTTGTCCTTCGGCGAAACAACTTCGACGGCTAAATCGGGCGCGATCGCGCAGTGTCCCGATGGCTCGTCGGCAGCAGCGAGTCGTCCGGCGCGAATGAACGAGACATCGGGCTTCCGTACCTTCGACGGCTCGTCAGGGAAGCATTGATATCCGGCGTCGGCACCGTTTACCCAGCCCAAACGATTCTTCTCAACGTGTTCACTCAGCAACACTGCTATCTTGCCGCCAATTCTGGCTGATTTGAATCCCGTGTTCTTCTCCACGAGTTGGCCATTAACCAGCTCCAGAAACTTGCCATCCGGCATGTGGAGCAGGTCATCTGGTGTGAAGTTTGTTTGCTGCGATGGAACGCTCATCATCTATCTCGCAAAGCGATTAATCGCGAAGGCAATGTTGATTGGCAATCGAAATGCCACTGACGATGGAACCTATGATACCAACAAAGCCTTGATCCGTACCACAGAGAAACAGATTCGGCAGGTGCGTGGTGCCGTCGAGGCGTTTTTCTGGGGCTCCGTAGACGGCACCGTTGTCGTGCCAGGTGAAGCGGCGGATTGTGTTTGGTGTGAACATGTCCGTCTCGATCACGTGGCCGCGGAAATCGGGGATGAAGCGCACGGCCGAGGCAATCGTGCGATCGTACCAACGGAGTTTTTCCAGCTTGTATTCCTCTTCGGTCAGCGCGTTCCAGCGATCGCTGTCGGCGATCGTCGTGATGCGGATCACGCCGTCGGGCAAGTCGCCGTCCGATTCGTCATACCTGTAATTGTTCGGCGAGCAGATTACACCCGTCCGCATGTCGCACAAGGCGTCTTTCGGCTTCTGCCAATGGAAGGTCGGTGAATCGTTATAGAAGACGATCGTGCGGTCGAAGCCGAGTCGTTTCGGCGGCTTGTCCAGGATCGAGATCGACTCGGTGAACGACATCTGTCCCGCGCGCGTGTCGTCGACTTCCGTAATGTCCTCGCACAGTCGAATCGTCTCGACGAGCCCCGCCGACGACAGGACATGACGCCCTTCGAGCTCTTCGCCGCTATCGAGGACAACTCCCACCGCTCGGCCATCTTTGACTTTGATACGTTCGACACCGCTGCGCAGTTTCAACTCGCCGCCCAGCGAACGAAAGCGACGGACCAGATTCTTCAAGATCAGCCGCACACCGGCAAACGGTCTGGCAAAACCTTCCATGAAGATGCTGCGGAACATGATGCAGAACTGGCCAAAGTCCATGTCATGCTCGCGAGCGTTGCCGTACCACATCAACGGGCAAAGCAGCATCTCGATCAGCAACGGATCGCCGATCGTTTCGGAGAGAACAGCACGCGTCGAGCCGCCGAAATTGTTCTCGTTGAGATCGTCGTAGTCGATGATCTTGGCGAGCAGTTGCTGAAACGCGTCCTTCTGTGCCGGGAACTT
>CAUJKL010000055.1 GCA_963204995.1 Planctomycetota bacterium
TTATCTCCATCTGCCGTGTTGAGAAACGAAACTCCCAGTGCGCACAAGAGCTTGGTTCTCAAGTTGATTGGGCGAAGTTCCAATCGCTCGGCAATCGGCGCGAGAATCGAGGTCGAAGGGCTGGAACGACCGCTCGTCCGCGAGGTGGTCGGCGGTGGAAGTTACCAGTCGGCTTCAGATATCCGCGTAAATATCGGCCTCGGCACTCTCGCTGCGGTGGATAAGGTGCGAGTCCGATGGCCTTCAGGGGCAGTGAATGAACTGGAGCAAGTTGAAGCGGGCCGGTATTTCGTCATCGAGGGGAATAACTCGCCTCCGATTCGGATCGTTCGATAAGGTGAGTTATCCCGAGCACGGATCATGGCTGCCGGTTGGCATCCTGCCGCCTCCGACCCGTTGCATCAAGGAGCTACGCCGGGTTTAATTGTGGTCGCTGGTTCGAGTGTCGCGTGTGTTGCGCGTCCGCCAAGACCACTGACGAAAAATGTGTGGCGACAACAAACATCGCCACGGCTTAAAGAGGGATATGATGAGAACGACTTTTTGTTTACTGGCTACCTTATTGTTGGCAATTGGAATCACCACCGGCTGCGGCGAACAAGTGCCGGATCAAGGTCCGCAAGGCGAAGCCGCACCTATCGAAGGCGTGGAACACGCTGAGATGGGTGGCGATGCGGCTCCTGCTGCTGAAGGAGCACCTGCTCCGGAAGCGCCCGCTGAGTAGTCGCTGGCCAATTTGCAACCAGCGTGTACGCGAGCTTAGCCTTCGACAACAGTGCTTGGGGCCAAGCGGATTGTGGTTCCGAGCAAACGCTAGATAGACCATTGAAAGGAGCCCCGTCTTGGGGCTCCTTTGCATTGCACTTTGCGACATCGTGCCACTCGTCATAGCTGATGTTTCGACAGTGGCAAATAAGTGTCGTAGGACGGGTCTCCTGGCCCGTCATGCGACGGACGGGCCGCGAGACCCGTCCTGCCAGTGCGACAACGATTGTTCGACCGACTTCAGCCGCGCGGCGGGTTGCGTTTTGCCGCAGCTGCGGCCGCCAAGCGAGGTGGGTTTCGAGCGGATGTTCGCTCGCAGGTGTTCCCTCCAATCAATAGATTTCCCCTTCAACTAGGATGTACCCACGACGAGGATACCCGACACATGTCCCGACTCAATAAATACAGCAGCCGCATCACCCAACCCAAGAGCCAAGGTGCGTCGCAAGCGATGCTCTATGGAACCGGAATGACGCGGGAGGATATGGATAAGGCGCAGGTCGGCATCGCCAGCGTCTGGTACGAGGGCAATACCTGCAACATGCACCTGCTGGATCTGGCGGCGAAGGTCAAGGAAGGAGTGGCTCGAGCCGGCTGTGTAGGCTTGCGTTTCAATACGATCGGCGTCAGCGACGGCATCTCGATGGGAACCGAGGGCATGAGCTTTTCGCTGCAATCCCGCGATCTGATCGCCGACTCGATCGAGACGGTAATGGGTGCCCAATGGTACGACGCGCTGGTCACGTTGCCAGGCTGCGACAAGAATATGCCCGGCTGCTTGATCGCGATGGGCCGCTTGAACCGCCCTGCCCTGATGGTCTATGGCGGAACGATTAAACCCGGTTGTACCTCGTTCAAAGATCACGAGCATCAGGAAGAAACGCCTCGCGATATCGTGTCGGCGTTCCAATCGTACGGCGAGTTTCTGGCGGGTACGATCACTGAAGAAGAACGCGAAGCAATCGTGAAAGCGAGTTGCCCTGGTGCGGGTGCATGTGGCGGGATGTATACCGCTAACACGATGGCCTGTGCCATCGAGGCCATGGGGATGTCGCTGCCTTATAGCTCGTCGATTCCGGCGGTCGATCCCGCCAAGCTGGAAGAGTGCATCCAAGCCGGTGCCGCGATTCGATTACTGCTCGAACGAGACATCAAGCCTCGCGACATTATGACTCGCGATGCCTTCGAGAACGCGATGGTGATCGTCATGGCCTTGGGCGGTTCGACGAACGCCGTACTGCATCTGCTGGCGATGGCGCGCAGCGTTGATGTCAAGCTGACCATCGACGACTTTCAAGATGTCAGCGATCGCGTGCCCTTCCTGGCCGACTTGAAGCCCAGTGGCAAGTTTGTTCAAGAGGACTTGCACGATGTCGGCGGCACGCCCGCCGTGCTGAAGTACTTGCTGGCCGAAGGATTTTTGAAGGGCGATTGCCTCACCGTGACTGGAAAGACGATTGCCGAGAACCTTGCGGATTTGCCAGGTTTCACGAAGGGACAGTCGGTCGTTCATTCGCTCGATCACCCGATCAAGAAGACCGGGCACATTCAGATCTTGAAAGGCAATCTCGCTCCGGAAGGATCGGTCGCCAAGATCACTGGCAAGGAAGGGCTCGTGTTCAAGGGCACCGCGAATGTCTTCGACTCGGAAGAAGACATGCTCGTCGCGCTCGAGCAAAAGAAGATCAAGAAAGGCGACGTGATCATCATCCGTTACGAAGGCCCGAAAGGTGGGCCCGGCATGCCTGAGATGTTGACACCCACGTCAGCCATTATGGGTGCCGGACTGGGCAGCGACGTGGCACTGATGACGGACGGACGGTTCTCGGGTGGTTCGCACGGTTTCATCGTTGGCCACATCACTCCCGAGGCTCAAGAAGGTGGACCGATCGCGTTGGTCAAGACCGGCGACAAGATTACCGTCGACGCCGAGAACCGGGTCATCGACGCGGACATCACCGACGAGGAGTTTGCCCGACGACGCGCGGCTTGGAAGGCACCTGCCTACAAGGCGACGCGCGGCACGCTGTACAAGTACATCAAGACCGTAAAACCCGCTTCCGAAGGTTGCGTGACCGACGAATAAGCTGCAAACATGGGAGAGGATCACCGCCATGAGTCTCATCGAAACATACCAAGAGCAATACGAATTCAATCGTAGCCGCACGCTCGGTCTTCTTGATCGCATCGAGAAGATGACGGAGCCGCAAGCAGCGCTCGGCTGGCGGCCCGGTGCTGGACGCGCACCTATCGGCTGGCAGCTGATGCACATCGGTGTGACCGAAGAACTGTTCGCGGTCGAGCGGCTGGCGAAGAAGGGCGGTCGATTTCAGGAGCTGTGGGATCGCTTCAAAGGCGGCAGCACTCCCGACGATACTATCCCGACGGCTCAACAGATCCGCGAGGTCTTGGCAGCTGGACGTGAAGACTTGTTGGCGACCCTGAGCGAGCAGGACGAGACGAGACTCGATGAATTCGCCTGGGAAGCGCGCGATGGACGCCGCCTGACGCTTCGCAACACGCTACAGATTATCGGTTGGCATGAAGCTCACCATCAGGGTCAGGCTCACATCACACTCAATCTTTTCGATGCCTCGATCAGCGGCTAGCCGACTCCTCGCACGACGATCGGAAGCAGAAGTCGTGAGACTTCTGTCATCCGAACTCTCACAGACCGGCTACTTCGCTTGAACGCGCAAATCGCTTTCCGCTTCCACTGGCTCTGCGGCGGGAATGGGCAGAACCGGAAACTTGCCAATGGGGCCGAGGTTCATCGTGATGCAGTGTAAAGATCCGCCCGACGCGGAGATCTTTTCGGCGTCGATGCCGACAATGTGACGTGTCGGCAGTAGTTCACGATAGCTGCTTAGAACTTTCTTCGTATGCCGATCGTCATGTTCGGGATAAACGGGCACGAGCAACACTTGATTGGCAAAGACAACGTTGGTATGCGTTCGCCAGACTCCGTCGTCGTGGCGTGGCATAGGCATTCGCACGACTCGCAATGGGCCGCTACTCGTTTGGATCTGACTTAACAGCAGAGCATTCCGGTCAAGGATCGTGGCGTTCTCTTCATCCTCGTCGCCGTACGTGCCGACGACGATCGTATTGGCCGATACGAAAGTCGCGAACATGTCGACGTGAGTCGTCGGCTCGCCGGCAAGTGGTTCGACGAAAACGACTTCCCTGGCATTGAACAATCCGAGCAGTCGCTCGTAGATCTCGCGTTTGCTCCAGCCCAGATCGACGTTGCACTGGATCAAGCTGGTTGTGGCGACGACGACCCCTTCGCCGTTGCTCAACAGATTTCCACCGTCGAGCTTAAGAGCTGTCGAGAGCAGCGGCAGATTCAGCTGATTGGCTAACACATTGGGAACAAGATCATCGGCGGGCCGATTTGCTTCGTCGTAGGCCGAGTCGATCAGGACCACTTGGTCGTCGGCACTGACGAGCACTAACGGGGCATAGTCGCGCACCCACATCGTGTTGTGTTCGACCGGGATGAATTGAACGCAATCCGCTGGCAGACCGGCAGCTATCAGGGCGCTTTGTGCGGCGTGTAAGTCGTCCGAATCGTTGGCCAACGCGACGACTCGCGTCGACCCGCGCGTCGAGCGAACGATGTCGGAAAACACTTGCGGTGCATCGCTAGCCAGAAAGGATGTGCCCAAGAGCAACGAGCGCTGTGGTTCAAACTCGCCGGGCAGACGAAATCCGACTGGTGCCGTGGGTTTCTTCGGCGAGGCTGGCGAAGGACGAGGCTCGCTTACAGCCGCTCGACGACCCGGAAGCGAATCTTGCGAAAGCCCGGTCGCGGCTATGACGAATAAGATGCAAGTGGCAACAATCGCAAAATGAAAACGTGGTTTCAACTGGCAGTTTCCTCGACGAATGAAGTTCAGTCGCCGGGAAATCGCTGGTGATTCTTGCGGGCATCAACAAACTTCAATTCCCCACCAGTATATCTCCGCAACTGCAGGTAAGTCCATGCTCTCCTACCGCCCTCAGAGCTACTTACTTCCTCACCGAAGGCCGCGCCACTTCTCAAAGCCCGATGTACAAGCGAAGTTTTTTTTCGGACTTCTTTCGTTTGGGAGTCAGGCTTCACTCTTGGGTAGCTTCAAATAGCACCCGGCCTGACACCGCCCCTTTTTATTCCGTTCCAGAGGGCGCGCCACACCCGCCAAGCACGCTCGCGAATGCGTCACGCAACTGAGCTTGCTGGTCGAGAGACCACCACACTGTGAATCGCTCCCGTGAATCGTTCAGTTGCTCACGTTCGTACTGCTCCATTTCGCGAAGGTACTTTTCCGATTCCGCATCGACGTTTTCTGCTCTCCAGTGACCGATGCGGTCCAAGGCCGACGCGTGATCGTTGATTTGCCCGAGTTGGTTCTGCAGCGTCTCTAGTAGCGGATAGGCGATTTTTCGCAACTCCGAACCGAATGCCGCCGATAGCAACTCCATCGCATATCGCAACTTCTTGCCGACGATGCGGAATTGATGCAAGCGATCGGTGTTATCCAGGTCGCCGGTCGCTGCCTTGAAGAACTCGTCGAGAACCAGCTGCAATTGAGGCACCGCCCAGTCGCGAAAGGTTGGTTCTTTCGACTTCCGATGCTTGCCGCGAAGCCGAACTCGCTTCAGCAACTTCTCTACGCGGCGATCGAAGCGTTTCTTCGCTGTCAATCGTTCGTAAACTTCGAGCACAGCCGGTTGGGCTGCATTGCGATGCTCGCGGACGCGGTTTAACAGCGCGGCGGCAGCCGGTGCCTCGTCTTTGGCCAGTCGACGGGCAAGCACGTCGTCGTCACGAACCTCATTGGTCGCGCGACGAATCCTCGCCATTTGCTTTTCAAGCCAAGCGACACGCCATTTGGGCAGCAATTCGCGATACATATCGAGAGCTGCTTCGGCTCGTCGAGTTGAGACTCGCAATTGATGAACGTACTCGATACTCTCGTCATGCTTGATGGCGGCCAGTGGCAGGTACTTCTGGATCGGTTTCAGACGAGCCTGCAAACTACGAGCGGCAACTTCGGCGACGCGTTCGTCACCTTTTGCAATGATCCATTTTGGTGCGTGTGCCACGGAATCCAACTTTCCCATTCAGAAGCTCGGAGGAGCGTTGTTTATCGCAACCTTCATACCACTCAACGCCACGTTCGTGAAGTGTCGAAGAGCAGTTGGCGTGGAGAGTAGAGCAATTGTCCTCAATTGCTCCGGGAACAGTTGGGACAACTGTTCTACAAACCCGGAACGAGCGACGATCCGCGGCGACGTGTCGCTACGCAGCTCGCAAGCGCGTGTCGGCGGCGCACAGAAGTTTTAACAGTTGGGGTTCAGACAACAAACGAAAAGCTTCTTTCGCAGTCACCCACCGCCGTTGCCGCACTTCGACTTCTTTCCAGACCTTGTCCCATTTCGACACCTCCATGAGTAAGGCGATGACTGTCCGCGACTGCCCTTTCTTTGCAATTTCATAGCAACCGATCGGCTCGCCGACGACGCGTCCATGAAGCCCGGCTTCTTCGAGAGCCTCCTTCAATGCGGCCTCGGCAAAAGTGTCGCCCGGTTCGACGAAGCCTTTAGGAAAGAGCCAGCGTCCTGAGCTCGCAGTAATCAGACAGAATTCGATTTGCTGAGCGGATGTACGGAAAGGGATTGCACACGCCTGCTCGATTGATGACGGTGCCGGGAAAGGAATGGCGTCTATGGCCATCGCGTCGTCCTTTGCTCACTTGCGTTAATCCGTAGCGTTGCATCTGGTTAGGACGAAGCGTATCAACGCGTTACGGAAACGACAAGCGAGATGTCCAACGAAAGCGGCTTTCGCAGGCGTCTTTGGAGCGATGCTAGCAACGGTTCGAAGCGGTCTTCCTGTGCGACCCTACGCCGCGCGGCGCTGTTCTTTACGGCGAGACTTGAGGTCGAATAGGCCGAAGACTTCGTCCTGCGACAGGCCTAGATTGCGCGGCGTATCGGTCTGAGACAGGATCGCGTCGAACAGAGCGCGTTTCTCTTCCAAGACTTGATTGATGCGTTCTTCGATCGTGCCCAGGGTGAGCATGCGATTGACGGTCACCGAGCCGGCGGCACCGATGCGGTGAGCACGGTTAATGGCTTGGTCTTCGACGGCGGGGTTCCACCAGCGATCAAACAGGAAGACGTAGCGACAGAACTGCAGATTCAAGCCAACACTGCCCGCGCCGTAGCTCATCAAGATGACATGCTTCGACGGGTCTTCCTTGAACTGTGAGATGACACCTTCGCGCTTCTTGTGCGGGATCTTGCCGTGGTATTCGAGCACTCCGAACCGATGTAATCGGTCGCGGATCTTTTCGAGGACGCCGACCCATTGGCTGAAGACGATCGCCTTTTGACCGCTGGCAACCACTTCTTCGAGGTCGGCTTCTAGTCGTTCGAGTTTACTGCTGGTGCCGGTGGCAGGATCGAAGTTGCAGATCTGTTTCAGACGCAAGACGAGCTCGAAGACGTGTTGAATCGTCAACTCCTCGCCAAGCCCTTCCAGCTGAATGACTCCGTCTTCTTCGGCACTCTTGTACGAAGACCATTGATTGGGCGTGAGATCGAGTTCCGCGTCGCGATACAACTTCGGCGGCAAATCGGTGAGTACTTTATCTTTGGTTCGTCGCAGGATGTAATCGCCCGCAGCCTTTGCCATGCGACGCGCAGTCATGCCGGATTGCAAGTAACCCGGCGACAGGAACTCGAAGATGCCGACGAGATCTTCAGAACTGTTCTCGACCGGGGTGCCGGTCAGCGCCCAACTTCGCGAACGCGAGATGGCGCGAGTGATCTGGCTGGTTGTGCTGGACCGATTCTTAATCCGCTGGGCCTCATCCAGCACAACCAGATCAAACTTGAGACCGGAATCGAGGACGACGTCACGGTCTCGCATCAATAATTCATAGTTCGCGATCTTTAACGGCGCGGCTTGATGTCGCCACTGAAAATGCCGCCGCGTCTGGTCCCCTTCAATAATGCACAGAGGAATCTCTGGTGCCCACGCGGTGAACTCGCGTTTCCAGTTCGAGACCAGTGGCTTCGGACAAATCAGCAGGACACTGCGAAGTTCGCCCGCACGCAACAAGAGTCGTATCGACGTGATCGCCTGCATCGTCTTGCCCAATCCCATTTCGTCGGCCAGGATTGCGGCGAATCGTGGGTAGAGGAAGGCGATGCCTTGATACTGGTACGGGAACGGCTCGAACGGCATGTGCATCGATTCCGAGGCGAGGATTGTCTCCAGCGGCGGTTGCAGCATGTAGTAGAGTCGGTCTTCGAGTTTGACGATGTCGGTTGGCGGCTTGAGCCGTGTGTGGTTTGCGTCACGCGCGGTTTTGGGGCTTGGCTTCGTTACGGTCGGTGATTTCTTGCCGGTCGGCTCTGTTCGCCATTCTGGCAATTCGGGAAACATGTAGCTGTACGTTTTGACTGCCGTTCGTTTCAGTTGGAACGAGATTGTCTTGGGCGACTCGTAATCGAAGTCGGTCGTGACGACATCGATCTTCTGGCTTCGCGTGAGTGCTGCGCCCCAGCCCGTCGCGAAAGTGTTGACGGCAAACGCAAGATCGATCGAAGTTGTTTCGATCGCGGGAAAGTCGGGTTGGTTTGCTACAGCCGATTGAGTCACGCGTTGTTCCGAAAGAACCGGATAGTTTAGACGAGCGGCAGCTTGAAATTACGTTCGCGCGGCACCACGTTGTGCTTCTTCGATGGCTTCCCGCAGACGACTGAAAGGTTCGAACAAGTCAATTGCCTCCGCGTGTGGCTGCCATTGCTCGACGATCTTGTCGCGATCGCGGGCGTGATCTTCGGCCACGGCCGCTTGATGGCGAGCTAGTTGGAATGTCAGCAGCTTCCGACCCATCGGTGTAGGTATCGCAGAATGTGCTGTATCGAGCCGATGCTGGCCATTCGCTTCGCCGCTATGTTCGGTCAGCAGGACTAAAGGAACCGACACGAACTCGCGAGCACTCAGGACGGGCTCGACGTTCGTACACACGAACATCGGGCGGCTCTTACCTTTGGCCACCAGCGTCTGTCCAATCTGTTCGCCGTACAAGAACGGGGCTAGCGTTGGGCCGTACAGAATCTCTTGGGCGCGATTTGGTCGCACGGGGGCGGTACAGTGAAACTCGAGCGGGCGGCCAACGGCGTTCAGAATTAGATAACCACCGATCAAACCGAGATCGGTGAATTCTTGAACCGTCAAGAAACCTACCGACGGCACAGACTTAGAGCCGCTAGCGGACATGAGTTGCGTTTCCCTCTGCTGACAATCGGCGAGTGGGTGGATCTAATGGTGCGGAATCAAAGCAAGGCTCTCGCCTTCGGTTTGAATCGGGCACGGCACGCGACAGACTTTAACGGGTTTTCGGATTGTGATGCCGCGACGGACAGGCGGTCTGCGCGATGCACCGGCCGAAGTCAAGCACCAGTTTGCGATTTCGATTGATTCATTTCACCCTCGAGCATGTGTCGGCCGCAACGTAAAAGTGTCCTCATGTCAAAGGCTCGACTTTGAGTCACATTCGTCTATACTGAGGATTCTTACGGCTTGAGGAGCTATCGCATTATGTCTAATGAGTCGAACGAATTTCCTCCCCTATTTCGGATTGATGTCTCGGCGGATACCGGTTCCGGAGCACGCCCGGCGGACAATTACGATCCGAACACGGTGATGGTGGCGCTGTTGCGGCAGATGGTGGCGGGACAGGCGAAGCAAAGCAAGCTGTTGGAGGATTTCATCCAGCAGCAAAATGCGACGCAACGTCAACGTCAGAACGAACTCGGACAGTGGAAAGAGCAGAATCCGCAATTGGCTCGTTGCTGCCGCACCGCTGCGGAAACGTTGAGCCGGGTGCAGACTCAGTTTCTCCGGAATCTGACCGACGAAGTCCTCGATAACGAAGAGTCATTGCTGGATGGCGAATTCATGCTGAACGAATTCGTCGACCGTTTCGGACCGCGACTGGCCCATTTGAACGGCGTGCTCCAAGTTCTCTCGCAGTTGAGCATGATCAACACACCAGCGAATCAGACATAAGTTCGTAGGACGGGTCTCCAGGCCCGTCAGGCGACGGACGGGCCTGGAGACCCGTCCTACCTATGATCACACGGGGACGAGCCTGCTTTGGTTCGTCCTTGTTTTTGCGCAGCGGAGCGTTTTCATGTTAGTCGAGTTGGTGCGTGTGAAGACGTCGGACGGGTTGCGGTTGGATGGGGCGTTGGCACTGCCGACCGAGTCGTCCACGACTCCGCTGGTCGTAGAGGCCGTCATTCTTCTGCACGGCGTGGGGGGCAGTTTCTTCAGCGGCGCGATGTTCGAGCCGTTGACCGCTCGGCTGCTCGAACTGGGTATCGCGGTTTTACGAGTGAACACGCGCGGCTATGGTTCGATCAACATGATTGCGACCGATGGCGGCGCGACGCGCGGTGGCGCTGCGTTTGAAGTCGTCGATCAATGCCGCTACGACATCCATGCGTGGTGCGACTTTCTAGTGGCTCGCGGTATGTCGCGGATTGGGCTGGTCGGACACAGCCTGGGTGCCATCAAAGCCGTCTACTCGGCCGCACATGCCCGACATCCAAACCTCACCTCGGTCGTCGCCGCCTCTCCTCCTCGATTGTCGCACAGTGCGTTTCAGCATGGTCCGCGCAGTCACGACTACTTCGATTCGTTGGCGACGGCGAAGCAGCTCATGAACGAAGGGCGACCGGAACAACTGCTCACGGCCAAGTTCCCGTTCCCGCTGTTGATTAGCGCGGCGAGCTACGTCGATAAGTACGGCGACGAGCGATACAATATTTTGAAGTTCGTTTCGCAAGTCGAATGTGCCACGCTGTATATCTACGGCTCGCTCGAATTGGAGCATGGCGGCATCGCGTTCGCTGGACTGCCAGAAGCCATCCAACAAGCCGCGACCCAAGCGGCCACAGCTACGCGGCCCAAGGTCGAGGTGACGACCATCGCTGGCGCGGATCATTTCTATGCCGGGAAGTATGACGAACTGACGGATGTGGTCGCCCAATGGTTGATTCGCGAGTGACCGTCTGCCAGTCACTCGGTCGTTAATCTCAACCCAATCCACACGCGGGCAAAGTTGCGCGATTGGTCTGCATCTTCTGCTGAGTACCATTCAGCGGAAGTTTTACGGATCGAACGGTCTCCCGACGATGTCGACTGTGCCAAGCGGCGCGATCGCAAGACGGCGTGATGACTGAAATTGCCATGTGAACATGGAAATCGCAAAGCACTGAACGAAACGGGGTCGATGAGGAGGGTGTGACGCGTTAGGCCAGCGCCGTGCGAGACGGATTGGTGATGGTGAGGTCGGAACTAGCGGGAATTCAAACGAGCGGGACGATGAGGATAATGACCATGAACTGTATCTGGATGTTGCGGTATGCTCTGACGGTTGCGATCGGCAGCTTTATTGTGGCACCTGCATGGGCTCAATATCAAAACTATTCATCGTCCGTCCAGTATGGAACAACTCCACCGCAGCGAACACAACTGCCGCAGTGGAAGCCGACGTTGCCGCTCTACTCGCCGACGCCACCAACGCGGACGCCCGCGATCCAACCGACTGCCGCACCTTACGGCTACAGTCCCAGTGAGATGCCGAGCGTCAACCCCTTCGCAAATGTCCGTAGCCAGCAACAGCCGGGACCGGTCAGTTACAGCAACACACAGCAACAATCCACGACGCAATATCAGCCGTCGACACAATACTATCAGCCCGCAGCGCAGAGTTACGGCATGTATCCGGTGTCCGGCGACGACCCGCAGCAACATGCGGTTGGTGGCGGCGTGCCCAACGCGGGTGCGCCGTACGCGGCCCCCTCGCAGCAGATGGCACCCACTCCGCAATCCAATTCCTACTACGATCAGCCGGCACAAGACTACTGGTCGCAGCCTGCATATAGCTTCGGTCCGAAGGCCGCCGACTGCTCGACCGGAGGTGCGGCTCCTTGCCATTCCGGTTGGTACGGAGGTGCCTTCGGCTTGGCCATGAGTCGCAGCAATGCGAACAACGTCTGGCTTAGCTACGACTTCAGCAATTACCACAACCGCCTGCTGAGCAGCAACGACGCGAACTATAACACCGCAGGTGGTGCCGGAGCGTACATCGGCCACTATTTCAATTGCGGTCAGAACTCGATTCAGTTTGTCTATTGGGGCCTCTATCCCGGCACGAGCGAGGCCAACGTCTACGGAAACCCCGTGAATGGGATGGGCACGATTCTGCATCTGAATAATTTGAATTACGATGCCGGCACGGGTCCGCTGGATATCAACGACAACTTCTTCTCCAATGCTGAACGCCATCGGGTGCAACGCAGTTACCAGTTGAATAACATCGAATTGAACTTGCTAGGACACAACTTCATCGCGCCGTGCTGTGCTTTAACGCTAGGTTGGACGGCCGGTGTGCGGTACGTCCGTTTTGACGAGGACTTTCTCTACTCGTCTGACGTTGTCGACAGAGTCTTCACCGGCGACCCCGAAGAAGTTCACTATGCCATCGATGTGCAAAACAACCTGGTCGGTTTTCAGCTCGGTGGCCAGGCCAACTACTGCATTGGTCCTCGTTTGAGCCTGTTCGCGAACACGAAAGTTGGTTTCTTCGGAAATCACATGAATCAGCATTCGCAGATCTACGGCTCGAACGGCCAAGCCGTCGTCGACGGCGTTTTGAATGAGTGGGCGGGTCAAGGTGTAGACACGTCGGGAACTCGGACTGGCTATTCGATGATCGGCGATTTGATGATCGGGGGAAACTGGTGCCTCAATTCGTGCTGGAGCATCAACGCCGGATATCGACTAGTCGGCATCAACGGGGTGGCCCTGGCCACGAACCAAATTCCGAACGACTTCGTCGCCGCACTCGACGGTGGCAGTATTGTCAACCCGAACGGTTGTGTGATTTTACACGGTGCCTTCGCCGGCCTCAGTTACTGTTACTAACCCGGATTATTCACTGTAGGCCGAACCGAGGTCGCAAACCCATGCCGTAGCTGCGCAAACCGATTTGTACGAGAACGCTTTGCGCGACCGAGACCGCTGCGAGTTACGACCGAAGTTCCGGCGCAGCAGCGGTTTGCTTGATACGGCCTACGGAGCCCTTCAAAAGAGAGTGTTGGGCAGGAGTTCTCGGTCGGATTCAATATTCAAACAGCGGCCCCATTCCCCGACAACGAAACACAGAGTCTTGCCGACCGGCCCCCCAGCACAAGCGGTCTGTTGATTTGATGTATTGCTAGCATGGTGGTTTTGGCGCGCGGCGGGTGTGAATCGTTTGGAATTGAAACGGCTGCGAGGTAAATCTCCACGAGACTCAATGTTGAGATGGATCGAACCATCAGGAAAAAAGGGACAGGTCCAATACTCAGTTAATTGGACATGGCAGCTTTCCGATTCCGCCGCACAGCGAAACAACAGCTTGTCGAGTGCATGTCGGTTGCCAAGGAGCAGTCCCGAAACAAATTCCGTACGACGCCCCTGGCACAACCTTCTTCGGCCCCGACCCACCTTCGGCGTGTGCCCGGTCGGTACAACCTCTGCCGGGGCTGTAAAGCCCCGGAATCGAATCAATATCAGCCCGAAGCCCCGATAGGGGCGACATAGCGCACTGCGCGCCCACTGTGTCGCCCCTATCGGGGCTTAAG
>CAUJKL010000056.1 GCA_963204995.1 Planctomycetota bacterium
GGTGGGTTGCTGGTAACTCTCGTGAACGCTTTAGTTCCATGCTCCAAGCAAAAGGCAGGCCAAGTTTTTTTGTCCCATCACTTCTTGTATCGCGCCCCTAATGATTCCGCTGCACCATCTCCGACGACTCCCTGAATCCGCCGTCGACAAGGTAGACAACCAATCGGCGTTGTTCTGTCCGTCTGTCAATCTCGATCCTTTGGCCTGGGGCCTCCGGTGGGAGTGACTATAATGACTCGTTTCGTCTCGCAGACTGTAACGATATGAACGAATGTGCGGCTGCCATTCGATCTTCCCAGAACTGCCTAATCGGAACGCTGGCCGCGAGTTGAATCGCCGGATTTGTGCAGAGATGTGCATGTGATCTGCAATATACTGCACGTTTATTCGGCTTTTGAGGTCACCGGAGCAATTCATGTTTGAAGAGGACCGACCACAGCCCGGCCTGGGCTCAAAGTGGACGATTGGCTGTCGAGCTTTGCTGAGCTTGATGGCACTGATCGTCACGATATGGATTCTCGCGGATGTCCATCACGAGCAGGAAATCGTTGAAGAACTGATCCGGCACCTTCCCGACAGCGACCTTGCCGAAGCCAATCAACTGGCCGGCGGACTGCGGCTACAGTCACGGCTCGCCGTCCTGCTGATTCTAAACATCGTGGCTTCCGGCGTCGCGCTGGTGATGCTGGTGCGAGCCTATATCAGCAGCGAGCGATCGCTTCGCAAGGTTCGCGTGCTGGCCACCGACATTCTGGCCAGTCTCGATCATGGCGTGATTACGACCGATAGCCAGGCCGCGATCCTGAGCATCAATCCGCGCGGTCGCGAACTGCTGCATCAACCGGACAATGGCATCGGAGTTGCTCTAACGGATCTTCCCGACGAGCATCGCACGCTCGACGAGTTGTGCCGAGTTGTGTTACAGCAGCAGCTCACTGTCAGCGACTTCGACTATGTCATCCACCGCCATGGCAACATTCGCAACATGCAAGCCGGATGTAGTTTGCTCCGCGACCATGATCAGCGACAGATTGGAACCGTGATACACGTTCGCGACGTCACCGAGAAAACCCTTATGGAACAGCGACTGCTCCGCATGGAACGCTATATGGGGCTGGGTTCGCTGGCGGTCGGCTTACAGCACGAGATCAAGAACCCGCTCAGTGCTTTATCGCTTCATGTTCAATTGCTGAAGGAAGCACTCCGCGGCGAGCCCGATGCCAAGACCGTGGACGAAAGCCTCAACGTTCTCAGCACGGAAGTGCGCCGTATTGCCGGTGTGTTAGAAGGCTTTCGTGACTTCGCATCTGTCGCAAAACTTAATCTCGCCAGGGTCGACCTGAAAGAGTTGATCAACAAACTCGTGAAGTTCGCCGATCCGCAGGCGCGGAATCTAAACATTCTGCTCGAAACCGATCTGCCGGACGTTGAGGTGCGGAACCTGTTGCTCGACTCCGTCCGCATCGAACAAGTGCTACTGAACTTGCTGCTCAACGCGTTCGCAGCTATGCCCGACGGCGGAACGGTCACCCTTCGCCTGCAAGAGATGGCGGACTCGGTGGCCATTGCAGTTGCCGATTCCGGTTGCGGCATCCCCGACGATTTCCGCGACAAAGTGTTTGATCCTTACTTTACGACTCGCCCCACGGGGACCGGCATGGGACTCGCCCTCTGTGAAAAAATTGTCCGCCAGCACGACGGGACCATCGAGTTTACCTCGTCCGCAAATGGTACGACCTTTGTCGTGACGCTCCCTTTGAGGTGATCCTGATGCCCGCCAATTCATTTTCCATTTTGATCGTCGATGATGAGCCTAACATCCGTTCGGGTCTGGAGAAGGGGCTTTCGAAGGAAGCCGAAGTTATCGAAACCGCTTGCGACGCCGATGAGGCACTTGCCAAATTTCGTGAAGCCGCATTCACTTTGGTCATTACCGACATTCGACTTCCGAGCGCGATGAATGGGCTGGAGTTGGTCGAACGGATGTTGCAAAGCCGTCCGCAGACCACCGTCATTGTGATCACGGCTCACGGCTCCGTCGAAACCGCCGTGGAAGCGATGCGTTTGGGCGCGTTCGACTTCATCACGAAACCACTCGATCTTGATCTGATTCGCCAGCAGGTGCGTAAGGCCCGCGAACATTATCGCCTGCGACTGGAGAACCGCGTACTCCGCGACCAACTGGCGAATGTCGGCGAAGTTTCCGGGATCATTGGCAACTGCGCCGCGATGCAGGACGTTTTGCAGCAAGTTAGACAGGTGGCCGCGACGGACGCCACGGTGATGATTCAAGGTGAGAGCGGCACCGGCAAGGAATTAGTGGCCCGCGCGTTGCACGACTTGAGCGACCGAAATGCCAAGCCATTTATCGCCGTCAATCTGGGAGCACTCCCGGAAACGTTACTGGAGAGCGAACTGTTCGGTCACGAGAAGGGATCGTTCACCGGAGCGTCACGTCAGAAGCCCGGTTGCTTTGAACGAGCCCAAGGCGGATCGCTGTTCCTCGACGAGATCACGGAAATACCCGCCAAGTGTCAGGTCGATCTGCTGCGGGTGCTCGAAACCGGAGAGTACTCACGAATTGGTGGTGAAGACGTCTTGAATAGCGACGTGCGTTTGATCTCGGCGACCAACAAAATCGCCCAAGCCGAAATCGACGAAGGCTCGTTTCGCGAAGACCTCTTCTATCGACTCAACGTTGTTCCCATCGAGATTCCGCCTCTGCGTCAGCGTCGTGACGACATCCCTTTGCTCGTGGAACATTTCCTCACCCATTTCTGCCAACGCCACGCTCGCCCCGTCAAAATCGTTGCAGCCGAGGCGATGGAACGACTCATCGTGGCCCGCTGGCCCGGCAATGTTCGTCAACTTCGCAACGTCGTCGAGCGACTTGTGGTAACGGTCGGCGACGATTGTATTCATGCCGAAGATATTCCCAAAGAGCTTGGCCCGCCTCCCGTCGGCGCAGTGGCGGTACGCACCCTCGCCGAGTCGGTCGAGGAAGCAGAAAAGGCTTCGATCATGTCCGCGCTCACCGCTTGCGACTTTCATCGCGAGAAGTCCGCCCAATTACTCGGCGTCAGTGTGCGTACCTTGCACTACAAAATGAGCCGTTATGGTCTGCACTAAGAATTTGGGAATTGGGCCGTTGGCTGGGGCTGAGTCCGCGAAGCCCCGGCCTTGCACGAGCAGGCAGACCGGTGGCTGGGGCTGAGTCTGCGAAGCCCCGGCCTTGCACGAGCAGCAAGTAGCCGTGGACCGGTGGCTGGGGCTGAGTCTGCGAAGCCCGGGCCTTGCACGAGCAGCAAGTAGCCGTGGTGTCGAAGACTCCACCACAGCCAGCCATCGCGCGAGCGTTGCCGCGCGAATTGAGTTCAACTACCATTGACGAACTCGCAGTGAACCTCTGGTGTGTGAATTGATCCACGAGCGATGCTGCCCAGCAATGAGGATATTGTTTCATGACGAATTCGAGTCGGTGGATGTTGCTCGCCTGCGGGCTGGCGTGGCTCGGCGACTATTGCGTGCCGCCAAGTCACGCTGCTGAAACAGAGCGGCATGTGGTGGTCGTCTCTCTCGATGGACTAGCTGCGTACTTGGTCGACGATCCGAAGGTTCCTCTGCCAACGATTCGGAAGCTGGCGCGCGAGGGTGCCATTGTTGATGGTGGTATGATCGTCTCGAATCCGTCGGTGACATGGCCCAATCACACGACACTCGTCACCGGTGTTCGGCCCGAGAAACACGGCGTGTTGGCCAACGGTGTGCTTGTCCGAGGCGCGATCGGAATGCCGACCACGGTGGACCCTAACCGCGATCAGAGCGAACTTGTGCGAATTCCAACGATCGTGGACGCGGCACATGCGGCGGGCCTTTCGACCGCTGAAATTAACTGGCCCTGCACGCGCGGGTCGCAAGCACTTGACGATTCATTCTCTGATGTCCCCCAGTCGGTCCAGCACATGACGCCCCGGTTGCGGACGGAACTGGTCGAGTTGGGACTGCTGACTGACGAAACGGATGCGGCTTTCAAGTCATTCAGTTCCGTGGGCCGCGATTACATTTGGACCGAGGCGGCGTGTCATGTCATTCGCCAGCGAAAGCCAAACCTGCTGCTCGTGCATTTGTTGAATGTCGATGGCATCCACCACGCGCTAGGTTCACAAACGACGGCTGGCTATACCGCGAACGCCTACGCCGATATGTGCTTGGCGCGGATTGAGAACGCGATTGAGGACGCGGGCATTCGAGATCAGACGACGCTGATCGTCGTTTCCGACCACGGCTTTACGACGACGCCCAAGGCAATTCGACCCAACGTGTTGTTGCGACAAGCCGGTTTGTTGAAGGTTGAAGCGGGGAAGTTGAGCACGGCGGAAGTGCATGTGGTCCCCGAGGGAGGCATCGGATTGGTCTACTGCACCAACCCAGGCGATGCTCCACAAGCCGCTGCGGAATTCAAGAAGATGTTCGTGGGCCAAGAGGGCGTGGCGGACGTCTTGTTACCGGAGCAATACAGCAAAGTGGGATTGCCGCATCCGCGAGAATACAATCAGTCGCCAGACGCGGTCTTAGTGGCTGCCGACGGTTACGCAGTATCGGGGTCCGTCGACGGCGAGACGCTGGTGGCTTCCAACATCGAAGCCAGGACTTCCATCGGGTCGCACGGGTTTCTTTCGACACTGCCGAAGATGAAAGCGATGTGCGTTCTTTCTGGTGCGGGCATTCGTGCGGGTTCGCATTTGTCGACGATCGAGAACATCGACATCGCGCCGACAATAGCCGCGCTGCTCGGCTTAGAATATACTACCGATGGCAAACCACTCACCTCGGCCTTGATCGAGGCGAGTCCTCGCTAGCCGCCGAAGTGCCGACGAGCAATGCCTCGTTAGCATCCCGCCCATTCGTCTCACCGATAACGTCCCACCCCTCCTTGGATATTCACGATGTGTTTCAAATCTCGTTTCAGTACGTGTTTGCTGTTGCTCAGTGGGCTTGCGATGGTTTCCCAGTCGTTGCCGGCGTTCGCTGAATCTCCCGATCCGATTGCGAAGCTGCAAGTGGATGCCGTGCGGCAGAATGCTTCCGACTGGGGACATTGGGGACCAAACCCGAAGGTCTATTCAAGCTGGAAAAGTCATAGCAATCGACTGATTCCCGTCTACACATTCGGAATCGATTTGAAGAGTGTCAGTGGAGAGAACAGTCTGTATCGCAATCCCGCAGCGATCGAAAAACTGTATGGCTATCTTCCCGAGAAAACCGTCAACCCCGAAGCCGAGTACTTTGACCAGACCGACGTTTATCGCCTTCAGAAAGCAGCCGCCGAGGCGGGTAAAAAACGCGTCATCCTGTTCGTGTTCGATGGCATGGACTGGCAAACGACGCAGGCGGCGGCCATCGCTAAACTAGGCAAAGTCGACTATCACGAAGGTCGCGGCGAAGGACTCGCATTTCTCGACTACCGTGGTGCCGTGACGGATTTTGGTTACTTCGTCACCAGCCCTCACAACGACGGAACCTCGGTCAATGTCGACAAGCAAATCGTCACGACGCCCGGCGGCAAAGTGCCCGGCGGCTACGATGCGGCGCTATGTGGACCGGCACCCTGGGGTCCGATCACTGACGCTGATTATCCGATCGGCAAGAGCAAGAAGACGCAGCACGCCTATACCGATTCTGCGTCGTCGGCGACGTCGCTGACGAGTGGTATCAAGACCTACAACGATTCGATTAACGTCGATCACATGGGCCGCGAAGTGCTACCGATTGCGAGGACGCTGCAAGATCAAGGCTTTGCGATCGGTGTTGTTACGAGTGTGCCGATCAGCCACGCGACGCCCGCGTGTGCCTATGCCAACAATGTGCATCGCAACGACTATCAAGATTTGACTCGCGATTTGGTTGGTCGTCCATCGGTTTACCATCCCGGCAGTTTGCCGGGCGTGGATGTCCTGATTGGTGGTGGCTGGGGAATCGAGAAAGACAAGGATGCTGCACAAGGAGCTAATTACGTTTCAGGTAACAGGTACATCGCAGCCGCTGATCTAGCCGCGATCGACGTCGCGAACGGCGGGAAGTACGTCGTGGCTCAACGAACCCCTGGGGCCGCTGGCTCGGAAGTCTTAAGCGCCGCCGTCGAGCAAGCGAAAGCGAATCGTCAGCGGTTGTTTGGCTACTTTGGTGTCGCAGGTGGTCACTTGCCATTCCGCACGGCCGACGGAAACTACGATCCGGTGGTCGGCTTCGGAAGTCCGAACGCCGAGAAAGCAGAAGTCTACAGCGAAGCAGATTTGCACGAGAACGTCAAACTGCGAGAGATGGCGTTAGCAGCGATCGACGTCCTCGATTCACGCTCGGATCGTTGGTGGTTGATGGTTGAATCAGGCGACGTCGACTGGGCGAATCATTCCAACAACATCGACAATTCAATCGGAGCGGTCCACAGCGGCGACGATGCCTTTGAAGGCGTCGTGAAATGGATCGAATCGCACGGCGGTTGGGACGACACCGCCTTGATTCTGACAGCCGACCACGGACATTATTTCCAACTCGATCGCCCCGCAGCGCTCATCCCAAAATCCAACGACTAGAATCAGACGAATTGAGAATGGATGGCGATGCCGCAGCCACCGACCGTGCTCGCAGGCTTTGAGTCCTGAAATCTTGGCTTCACGGTTTTGTTGAAGTTGTACGCCTCCCCTCAAATCGAAACACCGCAAGGCCCTGGGCCACACGAGGCTCTAGCACCAAATGGAACAAGCGATGATTGGCGAGCACATTGAGGCTTTACTGCCAAGTTCGCGTTGTTCAACAACCACCGCGATCCTCACCTCGCGCCAAGCCCCGCTGTCCCAGTTGGCGGCGGCTTAAAATGCGCGCAAAATAGCGTTAGTCTCCGGGTTAACGGTGTAGGGCGGCAGGGCCGCAGCCAATGCGAGCTGTCGCTCGGTTGGACACAACCCGCTTCCGTTGGTCGCTGAAATCGTGCTGAAATAACAAGACTTTCATTGTTAACGATGCGGGTGTGGTCGTCGGCGACGCGGAGGTTGTAGACGGTTTCGGTGCGGTCGGTGAGCAGCACCTTCTCGACTGCCGTTCGCTGGAGATCGTGGCCTATGAGCAAGTCGCCTGCTTGCAGTTCGTGCGCGGGCCGCCAGCCAACACCGTCGACGAACATCGGGTGTTCGGCGGTGGTTTCAAGGACTTGTCCGCCAACGTGCAGTTCAACCACCTTCGCCGACAACTCGAACATCGCCGCGACGATCTTCGGGCGGACTGGCACTTCGACGTTGTTCTCGGGACGTGACAGGACGGTGTCGCCAACTTTTAGCGACTCAATCGGTCGCGAACCCTCTGCGGTCAGGACAGGAGTACCTGCGACGAAGCAAGTTATTTGGAGGATCGGGAGAACTTGCAGCTTAGCGGCAACGGCTCGAGTCTCGAGAGTTTGATATTCGACGTGCTTGAGCTTGGGAGTGTCGACAACACCGACAAGTTGCTTGCTCTTGTTGACAGCATTCAACGCGTCAACCGAGGTTCTTATCGCCCGTCGCTTTGAAGTGAATTCCCCGATTAGCGTCTTGTTTTGTGTACGTCGTCCTCAGATAATCGCTCGGAGTGGATTCCCGTCTGTCTGTTAATTGACGATCTGTTCGATCAACCCTCGAAGGAGCAAACACATGCGAGCGAAGTTGTTGTTGAGTTGTACAGTCCTGGTCGCGCTGGCGACGGTTTCCACGGTCAGTGCGGCGGACTGGGGTCTCAAGAAGGGGAACGCCGATTTGAAGTCGGCTGGTCCTTTGGCGTTTGGCCCCGATGGAATTCTGTTGATCGGTGATACGAAGGCTGCGACCGTCTTTGCGATCGATACGGGCGATGCTTCCGGCGAACCCGGTAAGGTCAGCTACAGTATCAAGGGACTGAATGAGAAGGTCGCTGAGGTGGTCGGACAGAGCGTCACGATCAACGATGTGATCGTGAATCCGGCGAGCGGCAACGTCTATGTCTCGGCTAGTGCGGACGGGAAGGCTGCGATCGTTCGGATCGATGCTTCCGGTGCGCTGAGTCAAGTCAAGCTGGAAGGTGTTGGCGTCGCGAAGGTCGCGCTGCCAAACGCTCCCGAAGACAAGATTTTTGGAGAAGGACGCCGTCGCGGCAATGCTCGCGACGAGTCGATCACCGATTTGGCCTTCAGCGATGGCAAGGTCTTGGTTTCCGGCGTGTCGCCGAATCCCGCCGGTGGACGACCGCTGTCGACGGTGCGTGAACTCGCTTTCCCGCTGACGTCGGCGGATGCCGGTGTCAACATCGAGATCTATCACGGTGCGCACGGGGGCGTGGAAAACTTCTCGACCGTCCGCACGTTTGTGCCGTTCACGATCGATGACGAGCCCAGCCTACTCGCGGGCTTTACTTGCACTCCGCTCGTGCGATTCGATGTCGACAGTTTGAAATCGGAAACACCGGTTCGTGGCACGACAGTCGCCGAGTTGGGGAATCAGAATCGCCCGTATGACATGATCGTCTACGAGAAGGACGGCGAGACGTGGTTGCTGATGGCGAATAGCGCTCGTGGTGTGATGAAGATCAGTACGCAAGACATCGGCCGCAGCGAGGGCATCACCGAGCGAGTCACTGGTGGCGGCGTCGCTGGACAGAAGTACGAAACGATCGAGCAGTTGAAAGGCGTCGTTCAACTCGATCGGTTGAACGATAGCCATGCGATCATCCTGGTCCAGAACGAGGGTGGTTCGCAGGACTTGGCGACGATCGAGTTGCCGTAGTCAAAGCAATCGTTCGATTATTCACGTTGGCCCGGCGTCTTGATCTCGATCGAGATGCCGGGTCTTCTTTGTTGGTATTTATGGCCCTTTCCGGGCGAAGCCGGCTATTGGGCTCGTGCTTAAGCCCAGATAATTTATCAGCCGCTTGGCGATAGCCTCAGAACTCCTGATCCAGGAACGGAGAACTCTGGGATTCAGCGGATTCTCGATGAGGTAGTGGGAAAATAAAATGATACCAAAATCCAATTCGTGGTCGTGGGGATGAATTGGGGGTGGAGGGTGATGTAAAAACAAAAGATAAAGAACACCAAATATTGTTTAAGCAG
>CAUJKL010000057.1 GCA_963204995.1 Planctomycetota bacterium
CCCAGCGGGATGCAAATCCAGACGACAAGATTGCCGGTTAGCGCTTGCCAAAGTCGAAACCGATTCACTTCCGCCACTTGGTTGCATCCTTCGAGCAACGCATGGAACGGCAACGCCCACAGCGACAAACTTGTGAGGACCACCAGCACGATCCATGGCCATAGCCACTCGGCGGTCGGCAAAGGACTGTCGCGAAAGAAGACAATTCCCGCGACGGTAGCAAATGGTACGAACACGATGCTGACGATCGAATACCACTTTGCGATCAGCCTCCCCAGACTCACAAGCCGCGATTTGGCGAACTCATCTCCAGCGATCTGGCCATCCTCGGCGATTCGCAGCTTAGCCCATTCGTGACTCGCCGCGTTCAAGATCACGACATGAAAGCCAAGTTCCAAGAACGACTGAAGGGCGAGCAATCCAGCAAACGCATAGTAATAGCCTTGCAGGTCGGGCGAGAAGTAACTTACAATCAGAAGCGCCGTGACGGGACCGACAAGAAACTGCCACCCGCGAAGCAAGAGTACATAAAATACCGCACGGTCAATCTCGAGCAGACGCAGCAGGCGGCGGATCCTTGGAATCATGAGCTTTCTCTAGCGGCTGGCGCTCGACGGATCGGATCGGTGCCAGAATAGCGAGAGCGCTTCGAGCGTGCGCGGCACTCGATGGCGATACCGTGTCCAGATGGACGCTCCCAGCGGGATCTCGTCCGTATTGTCACAGCGCCAATATTCCTTGATCGTCCGCCAGGCATAGGCTCGCTTCCAACGCTTGACAAATGGGTCGGGAAAGTACGGACGAAATCTCTTCGATCGCATGACGGATGCCGCTCGATTTATCAAGTCTAACGTTGCTCGCGGGTCAATCGATGTCTTCTGGCTAAAGCTTCCAGGAGCTTTGCGCCAACACGCGAACGGCTCAGGAACGTAGCAGGCACCGTACTTTAAGGCGATAGCATTCGCCGCCAGCGTGTCGCCCCACGGCCCCAACTCCTCGCAATACCAACCGACTTCCCGAAATGGTTCGCGTCGAAAGAAGGTGGCTGCCATGAGCGACTGAGATGGCGGTTCACATTCCAGATACTCGCGCATGAACTGCTCTGGCTCGGCGTATGTCGATTGCATCCACGCACTCGCACCCAGCGTGGCCTCGGGAATACCGGTGGCCGACGACATTACCATCTTGCCAAACAGAATTCCCGCACGTGGGTACTGCTCCGCCATTGCCAAGGCCAATTCGTAGCACCGCGGATAACGCAAGTCGTCTGCTGCCATTGGATCGATATAGTCACATGTCGCGAGCTCGAAGAGGCGGCGATGCGCTGCATGGACACCGATATTCACCGTTCCTTGTATCAGGCGAATTGTTGGATTGTCACCTGCGTAGGAGCGAATCACCTCGACACTATTGTCGGTCGATGCATCATCGAGAATGAGAAACTCATCGGGCGGGCGAGTCTGAGACAGAACCGATTCAATCGCAGCCGGTAGATAGGCGGCATGATTGTAGTTCGGCATCACGGTTGCAATGGTCGGCTTACTCATCGCGGCTCCGATCGATCACGCAATCCAAAGTTCGATCGATGGTTGACCATGAATCTGGTACACTAAACCCGAGTTCAGCACTGAGTCTCCGAGAGTCAAGAGTCGAGTGCGTGGGCACGACACCATTGAGTGGCTCATAGGCGATCGCGGAAACACCGCTGACTAGTTTGTTGCTGCCGCCGTTCCGATCGGCCAGCCGCTGCGCAATCTCGTAGTAACTGACTTGCTCGCGTGCCGACGCTTGCCAGATTCCACACAGGCCCCGCGTTCCGATCGTACCGATCAATTCGACAACGAACTCGAGCGGGATAGGCGCGATGCCCATATCCGAAAACGCACACACGCATTGATTCTCTTTTAGTTGTCGCCGCCACGCATCGAAGAGCGGATAACTTTGCGATAGAACCTTAGATATTCGCACGACTGAGACACGGTCGCCAAGTTCTAGTAAACGCCGTTCCGCCTCTGCTTTCTGTTGTCCGTAGACGGTCGTCGGTCGACGCTCAGCGTCCGCGCGCACAAATGGAATCGTGCCATCAAAAACGAGATTGGTTGATGGGAACACAACAAAAGTGCCTTGACGGACCAGCGTTTCCGCTAACTGAACCGTAGACTCGACATTCACTCGCCGCGTTACCTCGGGGTGCTTATGGCAGCACTGAAGCGACGTCGCACCGGCACATAAGTACGCGACGTCAGCGAAAGGAATGACTTCAGTATGCCCTGCCTCAAGGTCGAGCAGTTGTCGGTGTTCGGCGAGCGTCTCTGTGCGGCGGGTTGTCGCGATGACTCGATGGCCGACCGCAGAGTGCCAACTCGCCAAACAGCGACCGATTTGGCTGTCTCCTCCGACGATGAGTGCCGAACCTACCACAACCATTCCTCACGCCCAAGCTTTTTTTACTTCAGAACTCAGATTGAAAAGTATACGTTAATCATTCATTCGACACCGACAAACGAATATGCACGATAGGAAGTGAGTGGAGTTGCAGGACTTATGGTAACATGCCAACAACCCAATTCGCTGGCGAATGCGACCACTTCCCGGTGGGCTACTCAAAGTAGATGAATGAGTAGTCGCCGGTGTAACCGGTCTGCTCGAAGATCCATTGCCACTCAGCGGGCGTATGGAACGCGCGGCAAGTGAGTTGCCAGTACAGCAAGTTCGCTTTCTCGCGTTCGTTGCGATACGCTTCGACGTTCAACCATTTGGCTCCGCGGCCCACACGCTGCATGTGACCGAGCGCCGACCAGAGATCCTGGATGCACAAGTTGTGCAGCGTGTTAATCGAGATGACCAAGTCGAATTCATCGTCCTCAAACGGCAAGTCCTCGGCTCGCCCCTCCTGCAAGAACGGGCGAACCTCTTCTTTGGCATGTTGAATTCCGTACGTCGAGATATCGATGCCGCGAACCGTCGCGTTGGGCAACACCTGCGTGAACTCGTACAGCAGAAACGCCTTGCCGCAGCCAATGTCCAGAATTTTAGCATCGGGGGCCAAGCCGTAGTGAGCCACGATCTTCTCGGCAATCGGACGCCAGCGACCATCGTAACGATAGCCGCCATAGCCCGTGCTGCGATCGCCATCCCAATACGCTTCACTCCAGGTGAGCGCGGCCTCGGCACACGCGGCCTTATCATGTTCGACGACGCGCTTCACGTAATCGCGTTTCGTCGATTGGTGAACTTGCGTGATGAAATCGACTTCGGTCATGTCAATGAGTCCGCTCGATTCATACGGATTGAATAGCGTACCGATGATGTTCTCGGATCAGCGTGACAACTCCACTGGGACGGTCGACGATGACCGCGAACATTTCCAAAATGTCTCGCCCAAGAATGCTCATGTCGATAGCTTCCAACTGTGTGAACGCTGCGTATTCTCCCCGAAAAGTAGCTATTCCCCCATCGTCTCTTGAAAGCCGAAGTTGTGTATCGATCTTCACCGAATTGACGATTCCGCCGATACCGGCGAGACGCGAATCGGAAGCTGATGAGTCAAAACCAAGTACATCAAGAATCGCGGCACTGAACACGGTGCAATCCGCCCCAGTGTCGACCAAGAATAGTGCTGGTTCCCAATCGCGGTGAACGTTCAGAATCGCGCCACGGATAACTGGCCGTACGAACCCATCGTCGCACTCTAACCATTCACCGTTAATTCGCATAAACGCGAGGAGCTTTCTCTTTCGGGATGTAATGAACGAATCGTCCTTTATCGTTCGGGTGCACGGCAGTTGCCTGGGCCAGCGCTTCGGCGGCGGTATCCGCGACGAAGAGTTGTTGACTTGCAATACAAATGCACTTCCCTCGGTTTTGCCGGTAAACTTCGGATGCATGCGACTGCAACCACGCCGAATTCCGATCAAACTGCTCGCGCTGCGCTCGCGCATCGGCCAAACTGCCGGGATCGGCTACTTCTTCCATGAGAACCTTGCGTAATGGTCTTTTCATATTCGCAACTCACAAAGCTGAGAAAGTGGCTCACTGCTCTGAGTCTATTCTGTCTTCAGTTGTTCGGCAATGTTGGCTTCTCGTTCGATTCTACGGTGGATGCGGAGTCGGAGCCTGCAAAGTTGCTAGGTGGCTTGCTCCTGCCAGCTGCCGAATTCGATTCGCCAAACGACCTATTCCGTCTAAAACTTGCTCCGGCGATCCATTCAAGTCCAGAGCTTCGACGAACAGATCTTTCCCAACGTATCGAATTCGATGATGTGCGGTTTCTTCGCCGGCGGCATACACCAACATTCCCGCTGGAAGGTCGGATGCGACCGTATACGCCAGCAACTGATACAAGTCTGGATGAAGAATGCCCCGAGCCGTAACCCGTTTGTATTTTACGTCGCCGACGAAGCAGCATCGCCCGTGGCTCCACCATGACAAATCGGGACTCATACGGATTTGATCCGCCGTGTCGAGACGCAGGCACGATGCCCCGCGTGGAAACTGCGACTCGGCATCGACCCTACTTACCATGACAGGCGCAGAGCGAATGTGCCCGCGACCCCGTTACGCCTTGTGCTGATATTCCCAGGGCTCATTCCGCAAGACAGCCCATTTTTCTTCGACCCATGCGACGACTTCGTCAACGCCTGATGCAAAGTCGACCTGCGGCGACCAGCCGAGTTCGCGACGCGACTTCGTCGAATCAATAACATAAGAGGCGTCTTGTCCCGGCCGCTCATCCACAATCTCAATTGCTTGAGACAATTCGACGCCCAATCGCTTCGCCACCGTTTCGACAACATGACGAACCGAGACGCCAGCGTCGGGCGACAGGTGATAGATCTCGCCGATCTTTCCGTGATCGAGAATCGATAACTCGCCTCGCGAGATGTCACGAATATGTATGTACGACTTCACGGCTTGCCCACCTCCGTGCAGAGGGATCTTTCGGCCTGACTTCATGTACAACACGGAGCGCGGGATGATTTTGAACAGCTGTTGTCGGGCACCATAAACGTTGGTGGCGCGCACGGTCAGCAGCGGGAACCCAAACTGCCGACGATAGGTGTCGAGCAGCATGTCGGCGGCGGCTTTCGACGCCGCGTAAGGAGTGCTTGGGTTGACGGGTGCGTCTTCGAGCACGGTCCCGATGCAAGTGCCATACACTTCCGGTGACGACACGTGCAGGTAACGCTCAAGATACTTCTTATCGCGCAAATGATTCACCAACCGCGCGAGTGCGACACAATTTGTCTGAAACCAGTGGTGCGGATTCTCCCAACTCGGGGCGACCTCGCTCTGGGCCGCAAAGTTGACGATCGCTTGCGGCTGCTCGGCGTCCAACAGCTCCAACAGCTGATCGATATCATGATTCATGTCGAGCGCAAAGTAGCGAAACCGCGACAGGTCGTCACGGCCCAGATGTCGAATGAACGCCGAACTGCGCAGCGGCGAGCGGCTAATGCCGATCACTTCGTTGCCGAGGTCGTCGAGCAGCAAGTCGACAAAGTCCTGCCCCGAGAACGAGTTGGCACCGAGAACGACGATCTTTCGCAATTTAGTCATGACGCTCAATCGAAGCTAATCTGCTCGGCCAACCGCTTAGCCTTTTGCAGCTGCAAGGCGAAGTCGACTGCCTTATCGTCCGAGAACTTTCGTCTTTCGACGGCAGTTGGCAGGAATTCATTCAGCAGAATGCAACACCATTTGACTTGATAGAGTGGAAACAGCAAGGCCTGACGCTGGCGCTCTTGCCACGTGTCTCCCGCCAGCTCGGCCGTCAACTCAGCGAACTTGTCCCAAGTGTCTCGCGGCGCAGGGATCGCTGGCTGGCAATAGAAATCGCACAGCAACTTCGCCGGATCATCCCATCCAGCGTATTCAAAATCGTAGAACTTGAGCGACCCCGTGTCATCGATCAGCACATTGTGAAAGCCGAAGTCCGAGGGCGATACACACTTGTGCTGATTGTTGAGCGGTGCGGTCGTGTCGACCTTCTCAGCGGCTGCCCAGTGTCGCAGTTGAGCTGTCGCATCGGCGAGTGCCGTCGTAATCTTCGTTACAACGAAGTCAGACGCATCGCGATGTTGTTCCGAGTTAGCTGTGATTCCTCGCAGTCGATCGACGCGAGTGGAAACACAGTCGATATGTTGCTGGACGGAGAAACAGGCTTCGGAGGCAGTTGGAAACCCGTCCGATGTGCTCCAGTGTCGATACTTGTTTAGTGTGCGGATGAACTGGAGAGCTTCATTTACGTGGCTTGAATCAACCACGTCGGTAGCGAGCCGACTCCCTGCGATGAACGAGAAGACGGATAGCCGATTCCGTGGATCAAATGCTAACGGTTGCGCCACGAAACGAGCTGCACAGTCATAGGCCCACTCGTAAAAGCTCCATTCGGTTACCAAGCGATCTCGCTGATCGTCGGGGTGGTGAAAGTACCACTTCAAGATAACTGGGTGTCCCCGACCGACGACGCGGTAAACACGATTGTTCCGCCCTCCCGACAATCGTTCGAATCGAAAGGCGTCGCCAAGGCCCAGCGACTGGAGCAAATCCGTCGCCTTGGTCGACAGCACTTCGAGTTCTTCGGGGGACAACTCGTTCATCATGCCTCTGTCCCACGGAAGCAGCGAGCGATCAAGTCTTGCCAGCTGGCGGCACACTCAACGCCAGCACCCGAGCAGCCGTTCGCGGGGTCAAAACAGATTCGTTCGACTTGCGCCGGAAACTCCGCATGCAGTAGAAGCTCTGGCAAGTCATCAATAAAGACGTCGCAGCGTTGCGTTGAGATGCGTTGCAACTTGGCTTCCAATGTTTCCTCCAAGAAGACGCGCTGTTCGCACAGCTCTTTGACGTTCTCTGCCAGCCATTCACGAGCTGCCTGATGCAAGTCGTACCGTGGTCCGGCATAGGGGAATCGCGTGCGGTGGCTGATAACGAAGATGTCGCTACCGCTCGACGTGGCTTGTGCAAGGAATTCTGCGAACCCCGGAAACGGTTTCGCCCCCGACATCGCAATGCCGTATACGCTTCCCTGAAGTTCCGTCCACTGGTCGTTCCGGCCGTCGGCTCGCAAGAAGTCTCGCACCGCTTGCTTGTCGGTAGCCACGTCACTCGGAATCAGACCTCGACGAACCGCGACCTGATGGAACAAGCCGTCGTAACAAACAATCGTGTTATCTAGATCGATTCCGATTCGCATCGCATCACGTTCGCGTTAGATCAAGCAAGGGCCGCGCCACGCTTCCGCTTTCGAGATCGGCAAGTGCCTCGTTTACTTCAGGCAGCGAATACTGTTTGCCAAGCAAGTGATCGAGCGGCAGTTTGCCACTGGCAACAAGCTGCGAAATCTTCTCGAAGTCGCGATCTGGATCACAGTCGCCACCCCAGGTTCCCAGCAATCGCTTGCCTTGATTCAACTCAGCTGGGCTAATCTCCAACACCTCGCCGAAATGAGCGTTGCCGATCACGACTGCCTGACCTCCGCGCGGACGGACGCAGGCCAGAGCCTGCCGCATCACTGCCGGCCGCCCACTGGCTTCTACTGCATGATCCAAACCGCCGGGAAACAGCTCGCGAATCTTCGCGACGGCGTCTTCTTGTGACGCGTCGATCGCCAACGTCGCGCCTACTTGTATTGCTAACTCCAGCCGCGTCGCATTCACATCGACGGCGATCACGGCTTTTGCGCCAGACAATGCACCAGCCGCGACGGCACACAAGCCGACTCCGCCAGTACCAAACACGGCCAGCGTCTCACCTTTTCTTACGGCTGCCGAATTCCATACCGATCCCGCTCCTGTGGCGCAAGCACATCCGATCAACGCCGCAACCGGAAAGCCGACAGCGTCGTCGAGCTGGGTGATACGATTTTCGCTGACGACCGCGTGGGTCATGAACGTGGTGAGTCCGCCAGCGTTCACGGTTCGCCCGTTCCAATCGTAAGTCGCCCCCGGTACATCGCCGCCGCTGCCTTTGATCCAGGAGAGTATGACGCGATCATCGGCGCGGCATTTCGTCACGTCGGGACCGACATCGATGATCGTACCGCTTCCTTCATGGCCCAGGCAGTGTGGCAGGAAGCGGTCTTCGCCGCGGTAGCCTCGACATTCCAACAGTTGTGTATGACACACGCCGCTGTACGCAAGCCGGACCAGAACCTGACCGGGTCTTAGCCGTGGAATCTCGATGTCGACGACTTCGAGCGGACGGCTTGTTTCAACAAGGATGGCGGCGGTAGTTTTCATAGTTCCTATCGTAGCCATCACGCTCCGCCGTGATGAGCCCTATTGTGCGGACGTCGAATCGCGAGGGACGCCGAATACTGCTTTTCACTCGTCTCTGGAACGCTCGTCACGGCGGAGCGTGACGACTACTTTCAAGAATTCTAGCTGCGATCGATTCGGCATCGAGGTGCAAGACACGGCGAGCGTGTCGCTGGTTGCCGGCTTCGTGCAGGAAGTGATCGGGCGTTCCGATGCGGAGGAGAGTTGAGAGTTGAGAGTTGAGTGTTGAGAGTTGAGTGTTGAGCGTTGAGTGCTGAGTGACCCGGGCCAGTCCACGGTCGCTAAGCCATTCCGCCACCGCCCCGCCCAGTCCGCCGATCACACTGTGTTCTTCGATCGTCACGACGAGCGAGGTCGATGCAAACGCGTCAGTCAAAGCTTCTTCGTCGAGCGGTTTGACCGTATGCATGCTGATCACTCGCGCGGAGATATTCGAGGCGGCAAGCAAATCTGCGGCCTCGATCGTAGTGGGTAGCATGTTGCCAGTGCTGATTAGCGTGACGTCGGTTCCGTCACGCAACTGAATTGCTTTGCCAAGCCGAAAGGTTGGTTCCTGTTGATGCACATCCGGTTCGCCCTTCTTGCCGAGTCGGATGTAGACGCCGCGATCGCATTCGATTGCTGCTCGAAACGCACCGCGAGTCTCCGCTGCATCCGCCGGACAAACCACCGTCATGTCCGGCAGCAGTCGCAGGAAGCCGATGTCTTCGCACGAGTGATGCGTCGCACCGAGGCTCGCGTACGCCAGCCCGCCACCAACGCCGACGATTATCACGGGCACGCGGTGATAGCAAACATCGACGCGAATCTGTTCCAAGCAACGGGTCGTGACGAACGGCACGATGGTATAGACGACGGGCCGCATGCCGCTCATCGCCAGCCCAGCCGCCATGCTCATCATGTTGCCTTCGGCAATGCCGCAGTTGAAGAACCGACCGGGACACTTTGACTTGAATTCGTCGAACATGCGATTGCCGATATCGCCAGAGAGCAAGACGATTCGTTCGTCCTGTTCGCCTAACCGCGTTAACTCTTTTGCGAAGGCGTTACGCATCGGCGGCAACTCCCAGCTCGTCGAGAGCCGCTCGAAGCTCCTCGTCGTTCGGGATGCGGTAATGCCAGTTATTGTCATCCTCCATGAACGACACACCTTTGCCTTTGATGGTGCGTGCAATGATCGCCGTTGGCTTGCCTGCCTCAAGCGGCGTGCCATTCATCCGCTCGGCCAGCGCATCGATGTCGTGGCCATCTACTTCGACGGCGGACCAGCCGAAAGCTTGCCACTTGTCGACCAAGGGACTGAGTGCCATGACCTCTTCGCTACGATCGGTTGCTTGCCAACGATTGAAGTCGATGACGACCGTGACACTGTCGAGTCGTTGAGCCGCCGCAAACATGGCGGCTTCCCAAACAGTTCCTTCGTTGCACTCGCCATCACTCATGACCGCCACGACCCGATAGTCGCGCTGCTGGATTCTGGCGGCGAGCGCCATTCCCAGACCGATGGGCAGCCCATGACCCAACGAACCGGTTGCCGCCTCGATGCCGGGAACCGCGCGAGGACTCGGTTGCTCGGGAAAGCGACTTCCCGCGACGTTATAGTTGATCAGCTCGCTCGCGTCGAAGAACTCGCGTTTCGCTAGTGTCGCATAGAGCGCCGCTGCGGCGTGCCCTTTACTTAAGAGGAATCGATCGCGATCCGGATCGAGCGGTGTTGCCGGATCGATCCTCAAACATCGCCAGTAAGCGGCCACCAGAATATCGATGCACGACAGCGAAGAGCCAAGATGCGGTGCCCGGCCAGCATGCGACATACGAATCACTCGCGCACGCAAGTCGCGGGCGATGCGGTTCAAGTCGGATGTCGTGTCGGCGAAGGACATAAGATGGGTCAGCTACAGATTCTCACTTCAATTCATGATTCTTCATCAACTTGACGTTGTAGTATCGTTCATCGTCCATCGAATTCGGAACTCGCCCCGCTTGGAACGCGCTGAGTAAATCTTCCACTGCGTTGTGGATGTTATATTGCGGTTCAAACCCGAGTTCGCGGCGGATCTTCTCCGAACAGATGTGATACGAGCGATTATCGTCGGTCGGCGTCGTGACGATCTCGACGTCGTCACCGATTACGTTGCGAACAATTTCGGCAATTTCGGCAACTTTGTGGTTCTCGTAACCGGCGTTAAAGATCTTGCCGTCGATAGCGTCAGCAGGCCACCGTAGCGACTGGACATATAAATCGGTCATATCCTGAATATGTAAGTTCGGTCGCATCTGTTGTCCGCCGAAGACCTTGATCACTCGATTGTGGAAGGCGTGATTGGTGAGTATGTTCACTGTCAAATCGAGCCGCAATCGTGGCGAGTCGCCACATACCGTTGCCGGACGCAAGATCAGTGTCGTAAAGCCCGGTGCTCGATTCTCAAGCAACACGTCCTCGCACATGGCTTTGTACTTCGAGTAGTCCGTCAATGGCTCGAGCGGCAAGTCTTCCGTGACGTTCAGGTCGGCCTTTACGCCGTACACGCTCGACGACGAAGCGTAAATAAAACGATGAACGCCGGCGAGTTTCGCCACGTCAACGATATCGAAGAAAGCGTCATAGTTGATCGTCTTGCCGAGTTCCGGGGCCAAGTCGAAGCTAGGGTCGTTCGAGATACACGCCAGATGAATGATCGCGTCGCAGCCAGCGAACGATTGTTCCAGCAACTCACGATTGCGAATGTCGCCCCTGATCAGTTCCAGGTTCTCATGGTCGCGGACGTCGTCGAGCACTTGCTCGCCGAACAAAAACAGGTCGAGCACTTTGACGCGATAACCAGCCGCAAGCAGCTTCGGCACGAGTACCGAGCCGACATATCCGGCTCCGCCTGTTACTAACACTTGATCGATGTCCACCAACGCTGGAACTCCCATTCGAGATTATTTGAACAATGATTCGATATGACGCTGGAACGGCACACCTTCCAGGCTGCGCGAGTTGCCGATGGTCGCGACCGCTTCCGCACCGGCAACATTTCCCAAGAAGGAGAGAACGTCAATGGGTGCGTCGAGCGCGGCGCAAATCGCACTAATCGCGAGAAACGTGTCGCCTGCTCCGACACGATCCACGACGTTTGTCGCCAGCGAAGGTGCCTTATGAAAACCAGCTCGCCGGTTGTAGCACAACGACCCGCGTTTGCCGAGCGTCACGGCGACCGTCGTCGCGTACAACCGCTTGCCAACTTCGAGCAGCAACTCTTCCAAATTGCCGCCGCGACTGCGACACTCCAGGTACAACTCGCGTTCCGCTAATGAAACGTAATCGGCACGCGGGTATTTCGAGATCGTATGGAAGCCGACATTCGCGGCGTTCGCTTGTGTATTGACGGCTAGGAAGCGAGCTTTGTCGCTGAGCAACTCGATCGCGCGCGGAGTCAGCATCTGGTGGCCGTAGTCGGCGACCACCACGGCGTCGTAGTCGGCCAGCGACTCTGCCAACATGCCGCAAAGTTTCGTGTTGTCGGAATCCACTTGAGGATTGTCGTTGAGGAAGTTGATCGCGAACAGCGGAACTCCAAAATACGATTCGCGGTAGCGCCGCTTCACAATCGTCGGTGAATCTTGTTTGTAGTGGAAGCGTCCCGTGACGCCCTCAACTAGATGCGCTCGAATCCAATCTTCTTCCGCGTCTCGAGTTCCCAACATCGCCAGCAAATCCACTTGCCCGCAAAACGGTGCCAAGTGATTGGCGACAGCCAGCGCCCCTCCGGCAAAGCGCTCGTGCGATTCGTAACGCGTCGCGAGGATCGGAGCATTCGCCGATTGGCCCATCGTTGAACACGTGAAATACTCGTCGATGATCGCCTCGCCTACGACCAAGACTTTTAAGGCCTTCGCACGTTCGAGCCATGCGATTACGTCAGCTGCCCTGTAACGCTCGCGCATAGCCTGAAGGTATTGCTCCGTCGCGTCGTCGAACGGGGAGAGATATTTGTTCAGCAAGTGAGACGAACTGGATCGGACATCATCGATAAACTCGACGGTCGCTCCGACTTCCGCGGCGACGCCTTCCTCTTCCAGTAATTCGGGCGTCTTGTGATCGCGAAACTCGGCTCCCTTGGCATAGAACGCGGGCTTCAGCCGGCGAATCGCGTCGGCCGCCGTTGGCGTCTCGTTGATCGCGACGTAATCGATGCAATCCAGTGCGGCGAGCGCGGCGAGTCGCAGTTCGTCGGAAAACGCCGGACGATGAGGCCCTTTGTTGACGAACTCGTCTTTGGTCAGGGTTACGACCAGGAGATCGCCCAAGGCACGGGCTTGCTGCAAGTAACGGATGTGGCCGATGTGCAGCAGATCGAACACTCCGTGACAATGCACGACGCGCGGAGCCGATTTCGCGCGAAGGTCGCTAAGCACTTGCGCAAGTTCCGCGAGCGTTTTGATTTTTGGGCTTCGGGCCATGAATTGACAAGTTGTATGAAGTGAGACCGAATTCGCGACACTCTCCAGTGTGCCGAAACGGTGAGGTTCGGTCTAGCACTGCCACGAGAAAGTCGTGCCCGGCCAGCCCAGAAGAGCACGGGCCGTTCCGATTCTGCTGCCTTTACGGGCTGAAGTGTGTTTAGGTTCGAACAGCAAGAGCCCCAGGTACAGGCAACCGAGGCGGCATCGAAATATCGGAACGTAGATGAGTCGAGTCGGTGCGCCGCCGTTTAGCCAATTGATGACGTTTCGATTTAGTTGACCAGCTGCTGCGGGTGTGTCAAGATTTCGCCTAGGGGCTTCCTTGTCCACTGCTATTCTTTTCCCGGACTATGCTTAACCTATTTGCTCGAATCGAAGTCGATCTAATGTCGCGTGCCACTCATTCATCCGCCTCCAAAATCCGGCACGGTCTCGTTCCCACGGAGAAAAACGAAATGCCATTTAATCGCAACGTCATCATATTATTCTTTGCCTGTGCCCCGTTGGTGTGTTCATGGGGGATCGCCGCGAATCCAAACCACCAAGATGCGGCGACCGCACTAGAAGCACACGGTATCGGAACCCCAAAGGAGTTGCGCGATAGAGCCGCGTCGCTCTACGCTGCAGCAGCCCAAGAGACCCGCACGCAACTCGACGCCGTCGCCAGCGGCCGAGGGGAGCGACTTAGTGGAAAGGTAATTGGTGGGACGCGAGTAAAGATAAGGCAACTCGAAAGGCTAGGCCCGCAACTCTCGATCTATGGTGAACCCGCTGGCGAAGATTTCAGAATGCGGTTTACTTATCTCGCAACACCCCAATGGGGCGAAGTCGTTTTACCGTATGCATCCGCGCCTTCTTCTCAAAACTTTGTGAATTCGATCCGGCTGGCCCTCAAGAAGCAAACGCCGACTCGGATGAAAACACTCGAGAAACTTCAGAAGTTGGTGGCCGAACAAAAATGGAAAGTGGCAGAAGACGAGCTCTATCAACTCTTTGACGGGCTTGAGGCAGGGACTTGCTTTCTCTCCGATCAAGAGCGTAATGAAATTGGTATGCCCTTCGCCGAAGTTCGATCTGCGATCGATATGGCCATGCGCCGAATTCGCTCTCAAGAGGCGGCACAGCTATTAGGTCAATCACGTTCCCAGCAAACTCCCGACTTTGCAAGTCACCTCAAAGCGTTCCAGGAGGCGACCGCTGCCGTAGCAACTTCCGGCCAAGCGAATTGGGACGGAGAACAAGTGACTGGGCCGCAGCTCGTCGAGAAAATCGGCAGTCGTTGGACCGAGGTCCATGTAGCATGTGTACGTTGTCGAGCTCTTGATTGGGCGATGCAACCCTTGTTTCAAATGGCGGGAGCCAATGCAACCAAAATTAGTCCCGACCCGACCTCTCAAATGTTGCAAGATCAGTATTCACAATTCAGCACTGCGGCGATCGAGGCGATTATTGCGTTGATCCGCGCTGATGCGGCGCGTGTCTCTGGTGATGATATCGCGAGACTGTACACCGCGTACGTGGCGTCCCTCGCTCCACTAGCTCGTCAGGTCGCGGATGAGAAGGCCGTGAAAGCATGGGATAGTGCGCTCCAGCAATTCGCGGAGAAATCGCCGGCCTTCGCAGCGGAAGTTAAGTCGTACAACGCCGCAACCGAGGAGTTACTTCGCTGGCGAGCGCGCACGGCGGCAAGCCTTGTCCACGCTCGCTCTGGTGAGTTTCCAACGCTAGACAAACACTTGTACGATGCAACTGTTAGCAAGGATACATTTCTCGGACTATTTCCCGAGCGTCCAGACGGACAACTCGCCCCTCGGCTGTTGGCATCTGCTCCCGCGATCTTGACGGTGGCGACTCCGCGTCTGATGGGGAAGCAGGCGACGGCTTTCGATGTCGTGCGAGTTTCGCCCACCAGCACCTCTTCCATCGCTCGATATCGGGCGCGTACTTATGCCAACGTTCCAGCCGGACTCGATCTGTCGGCTCAAGTGTCGGCATTGAAATCCGATCTGCTGATTGGAGAGCAATCGCCAGCTCTGACACTCGCCGCCGCGACTTCCATGCATTCGGCGGAACGGGGTGATCTCGCGGCCGTCGGTGGTGAACTTGTCGGTCATCATTTGGAAGGGCTCATTACGCGGTTTGCCGCATTGCCGACAGCGGCTTTCGTGTTAGTCCCGCTCGGTGTCCTGCCAACCGAAGATATCAAGCAACCGCTTTTGCCACAGATGTTGATGAGGTTCGACATCAAGCCCGCATGGGTTCAACACGAACATTTTTATGTTGACTTGGCGGCTGTGGAATAGAGCAGGCGCGATCAAGTGGTGTGGTTGTGCCACGCCTGGAACATCAGAATATCCCACAAGTGATAGTGCCAGTCTTCGCTCCCGTCGAGATGCCTTTGCCACTTGTTGCGAATCCGAGTTGGTTCGAAGTAGCCATCGCGCTTGAGGCGTTCCTCGGACAGTAGATCCTCAGCCCAATCGCGTAGCGGACCTCGTAACCACTGATCGATGGGAACGCCGAAGCCCACTTTGGGACGCTCGAACAGCGCGTCGGGAACGTAACGGCGTAACACTTGACGAAGCGGATACTTGGTTTGCCCGCGATACACTTTCATGTCAAGTGGCAAGGACCAAGCAAATTCGACAACCCGATAGTCCAAGAGCGGAACGCGTGCTTCGAGACTCACTGCCATGCTCGCACGATCGACTTTGGTTAGAATATCGTCGGGCAAATATGTGATTGTGTCGAGATGCATCATCTGCTCGACGAAGTCCGGGCGTATGTTCCATTGAGCGTATTGTTCGAATACTGTTGGCGGTGATTGCGCACCACTCACAATCTTCTCCGCGTCTTTCCAATGGATATTTAACCATCCGTAAAGCGCCTGAGCGTGCGGTGTTCGCAGGAGACGTCGCACATCCTCACCACGCCAAGGCATACCGACCTGCAAGATCGCAGCGGCGAGTGTTCGTAACGGTCTCGGTAGTCGCGAGACTTTCTTCCAGATGTGTTCCGTGTGGGCGTAGCGATTGTAGCCGCCGAACAACTCGTCCCCGCCGTCGCCCGACAGACTTACCGTGACGTGCTCTCTGGTAATCTTCGAGACAAGATAGGTGGGAATCTGGGACGAGTCGGCAAAAGGTTCATCAAACATCTCGGGCAATCGTGGGATCACATCAAGCGATTCTTGCGCGGTCACGTAGTATTCCGTATGGTCGGTGCCGAGATGGGTGGCAACGGCCTTCGCGTAGTGGGCTTCGTTGAACTCCTGCTCGTGAAAGCCGATTGAGAACGTTCGTACTGGTCGCGAGCTTTGTGATTGCATCAAGGCCACGACAAGTGACGAATCGATTCCGCCGGACAAGAATGCACCTAAAGGTACATCGGCGACCATGCGCTGTTGGACTGAATCGCGAAGTAGTCGCTCTAACTCGTTCGTGACATCTTCCGTCGAGCCCTGGAACGGTTCTATCAATCCCTGCTTGGCAATATCCTTCATGTCCCAATAAGGCACGGGAGCGACCTCGTGGCACTTGGTGTCGGCAGAGATCTCGAGCGTTGTGCCAGGCGGGAGCTTTTTAATTCCACGATAGATCGAACAGGGTGCTGGAATGTAAGAATGCCGCAGCAGCATCGCAATGGCATCGCGGTCGACCTCGCAGTGAAACTCGGGGTGTGCGCGTAGTGCTTTCAATTCGGACCCGAAGAGGAACGTGTCGCCGATCCAACCGTAATACATCGGTTTAATGCCGATGCGGTCGCGAGCCAGCGTCAGACGCTGTTCCCTAGAATCCCACACGGCGGACGCAAACATACCATTCGAGCGTCGAATCGCTTCGCCAATCCCCCAGCAGTCGATCGCTTCGACCAACACTTCCGTATCCGAATGGCTCCGAAATCTGCGGCCAAGACTCTCCAGCTCTTTCCTCAGTGTTTGATGATTGTAGATTTCGCCATTGTAGATGAGCCAGTATCGACCGTTTGCCGACTGCATCGGTTGATGTCCCAGCGGCGATAGATCGACGATCGACAGACGTTTATGCCCGAGCGCGATGCCGCGATCTTGATCGACCCACGTGCCAGTATCGTCGGGGCCTCGATGGTGCAACGCAGCGGTCATCCTCGTGACAACATCGTGCAACGAGTGACGGGCACTCGGGCTTAGAACTCCAGCAACTCCGCACATACGCTCTCGCCTCAATTCGGAGTTGCATCGAACTCAAAAACGCGATCCCAGGCGGCGAAGAACTTCGACTCGCTAAACCGATCGCTGACTTCTCTCGCCCGACCCGCCATTTCGACCCTCTGTGCTTCGTTCGAAATCAATCGCTCGATAGCAGCCGCCAAAGCATCAACGTCCTGTGGCGGCACGAGCAAGCCGTCAACGTTGTGCCGGATGATTTCACGCGGGCCACTCTCGCAATCAAAGCTGATCGGAGCCAGCCCCATCGCCATCGCTTCAAGCAACGCATTCGGGAACCCTTCGTAGCGCGACGAAAGCACGAACACTTGGGCGTTCGCCAAGGCTTGCGCCGGATCATCCGTCCATCCCGGCAACTCGACGGCATCGCGGAGTCCAAGTTCACGAATCTGCTGCTCCAAAGCGGGTCGTTCCGGACCATCGCCGTGAATGATTAATCGCCAATCAGAATGCTGTTCGGCGATCTTCGCAAATGCATCGATCAACAAATCAAAGCCCTTTTGAGTTGCCAGACGCCCCATCGCGACGACGATGCGTTCCGGCGAACGCGAAGTATTGTGCGGCGTAATACAATTCGCGATGACATGCACTGGACGCTGCTTGACGAATTGCCGCACATATTCACACACTGCATCCGTCTGTACCACGACGGCGCGGCTGCGTGGATAAGTCCACCGACGCAGCAGCGACCAGAGGCGACCGATCGCATGGTGGCGCGGATCGACTCGCTCGCAGACGATCACGCTTTGTCGCGGACAGGCGAGTAGCGCCAAGACATTCATCTTGTCGGTAAAGCTGATCACATGATCGCCTTGTGCTTCTCGAATCGCCTTCCGCAGCCGACGCACACGAGTGATGTTGCGAAAAATCGCCTCCGCCTTCGTCCGTGAAACAGACATCTGGTCTAGGCACACGCGCGTTACGCGGGGCACAACCGGATGGAGATCATGGTGACTCGCGTCGAGCGTGATCAAGGTCACGGCGTGCCCCATCTCTGCCCACCGATTGGCCATCAATGCCAGCGTCTTTTCGGCACCGCCGCCGTCGAGTGAATGGATTACTAAGGTAAGCCGCATGGCGTCGGCAGAATGCCTCAACTTGCTTGAACTTCGTGGACACGACGTCGTGTTAGCGTAGTTCCACAAGCGATGCTAAACAAGGCAGGGGCTGTCTCTCCTAACGCGATTGAGTACGATGGCAAGCTCGCTCGCCGAGTTGAGTGGCGATTAGTTCCAACCTGTCAAAGAGTAGGTAGACGAAGGGTGCGTACAATCCTGGTAACTGGCGGAGCTGGATTTATCGGCAGTTGTTTTGCCCGCCAGTGGATCCACGAAGAGACGTCGCGATTAGTGGTCTTCGACAAGCTGACGTACGCCGGAAATGTCGACTCGTTGCGATCGATCGCTGACGACTCGCGTTTCTCGTTTCAAGAAGGTGACGTCGCTGATCACGAGTTGGTGTCGCGACTCCTGACCGACTATGAAGTGACTTCCGTCGTCCACCTTGCGGCCGAATCGCACGTCGATCGCTCGATCGATGGCCCCGCTGAATTTGTTCAGACGAATGTTGTGGGAACATCGATTCTGCTCGCCACGGTCTATCAATACTGGCTGGGCCTCCCGGAAGCCGTCCAGCGAGCCTTTCGCTTCTTGCACGTTTCGACGGACGAAGTCTATGGTTCGCTTGGACCGGACGGCAAGTTCACCGAGACTTCGCCTTACGCACCGAACTCTCCCTACGCTGCTTCCAAAGCGGCCGCAGATCATTTCGTGCGAGCCTATCATGCAACATACGGCCTGCCGACGTTGATCACGAATTGTTCCAACAACTACGGTCCCTATCAGTTCCCAGAGAAGTTGATACCACTGATGATCCTTAACGCGATCGATGGCAAGCCGCTGCCGGTGTACGGTGACGGAGGTAACGTCCGCGACTGGCTACACGTCGAAGACCACTGTCGCGCGCTTCGCACGGTGCTCGATCGCGGTGTGCCCGGGCAAGTTTACAATATCGGCGGAGATTGCGAGCGCACGAACCTTGAGGTCGTGCGGGCGATCTGTTCGGCGGTGGACGACTTGCGTCCTGACCTGCGTCACTGCCCTTGCGCGTCGCTGATCAACTTTGTCCAAGATCGGCCCGGCCACGACCGTCGGTATGCGATCGATTCGAGTAAGATTCGTCGTGAACTCGGCTGGCGACCGTCGCACGTCTTTGAAACGGGACTTCGTTCGACGGTCCAATGGTATCTCGCGAACAGTGATTGGGTCGACCGCGTATCGAGTGGAGTGTATCGACGCCAACGACTTGGAACAGGACGGTAGGCCGTTGCCGAGAGAAGAGTTGTCCGTCCGTCAGGAACGACCCGCTTCCGTTGGTCGCTAGAACCTTGCCGCGATAACAAGACGTTCACAGATTCTTGATATAGGTGTCAGAAATGGATGCACTGCTTGGCACGAAGGGGATTGTCCTGGCCGGTGGGTCAGGGTCGCGACTTTATCCGGTGACGACAGCGATCAATAAGCATTTGCTGCCGATCTATAACAAGCCAATGATCTACTACTCGTTGTCGACGCTGATGCTGGCGGGCATTCGCGAGATTCTTCTCATCACGACTCCACAAGACTTACCTGCTTTTCAGAACCTTCTGGGTGACGGAACGCGACTCGGCATCGAGATCGAATATGCCGTACAAGCCAAGCCCGAGGGTTTGGCACAGGCCTTCATCATCGGGTGCGAGTTTATTGGAGCGGACAACGTGGCCCTGATCCTTGGTGACAATGTCTTCTATGGTCGAGGCTTCCAGCCACTACTGGCGGAAGCATCGTCGCGGACTGGTGCTACGATCTTCGGCTATCCCGTCAAGAATCCGCGTCCCTTCGGCGTGGTGGAACTGGACGCGGAGAATCGAGTCTTGTCATTAGAGGAAAAACCTGAACATCCCAAGTCCAATCTCGCCGTTGTTGGACTGTACTTCTATGACAATCAAGTCGTCGACATCGCCGTCAACCTACTGCCGTCTGCTCGCGGCGAATTGGAGATCACGGACGTCAACCGCGAGTACCTGCGTCGCGGCCAATTGAACTGTGTCCGTTTTGGTCGCGGATTCGCTTGGCTGGATACCGGTACTCACGACTCATTGCTTCAAGCGGGCAACTTTATTGAAACGCTGGAAGAACGCCAAGGTTTGAAGGTAGCTTGCCTGGAAGAGATCGCTTGCATCAAAGGATTCATCACTCCACGGCAACTCGCCGCACTCGCCGATGAGTTGACGAACGACTATGGTCAGTACCTTGCAGCACGCGCAGAAGAACTCGGTCGTTGAAGTCACTTGTGACTACATAATTACTGACGTTCAACTCGTCTATCTCGCGGACCAATGTTTATCGGCAAAGTCCAGATACGCCTTCCAGTCGAAATCGGTGACGTCATGGCCGCCGGATCGAATGTGGTAGCCGATGGTGTTCATGACTGGCTTGTCGACTTGCGGCATCTCGTCCGTTCCAAGGCCGCTCGTCCCGAGCAGCCGATAAACGGGATCGGCGAAGTAGCCGGATAAGAACTCGCCGCGCGGGTCGGCCCAGGTGTCTTCGACTGCGCTGGCGATGTAGACCGGACGGGGAGCGATCAACGCGATCAGCATGTGCTGGTCGACTGGCAACTTATCTTCGTTGTCGTTGTATTGAACGAAGTTATCGCAGAACCAATGAGGAAACGAGTTGTTGATCCTCGCCACCGTCTCGCCGAATCGACGGCGGCTCAGGGCGGCTCCGCCACAACCGGAGTCGTTCGAGATGGTGATCGCAAATCGCTCGTCGGTGGCTCCCGCCCACAACGAAGTCTTCCCCAATCGCGAATGCCCCATCACAGCGACATGTTTGTGGTCGATATCGTCATCGGTTTCAAAGTAGTCCATCGCGCGGCTCAGGCCCCACGCCCAGGCCGCGATCGACCCCCACTCGTCCGCCGCCGGCTTCTTTTGTCCGGGCTTGTTGAACAGCGGATGAACGCCATTCTGAAAACCGTCATCAAAATCCGGGTCGACATCTCCGTAATAGATCGTCGCCAGCCCGTAACCACGATCCAAAATCATATCGACCGCCCACCGCGAGGAACTTGTCCCGCGAGATGCCTCGGTGGCTCGATTGTTCATGACGCCTTTATCTTCATTCTTGCGCATCCATGACTTCGACAACGTAATGCCGGGATCGGTGTGAATGGTGTGGTTTCCATAGAAGTTGTATCCCACAAACATAGGCGTGGGCTCCTTGGCGGTAGCAGGCAGGTAAATCAGTACGCTCATCTGTGGGCCTGACTTGTCCGCAGAGAAATAGACGGTCACCTCCTTGCGGATCGCCTTTCCGCTCAGTGCTTGTTTATCGACGGATGCCACATCAAAGCTCATGTCGTCACGCGGTTGTGGGCTGCGGCCGTAGACTTGTTCCTCGAACAGCTTCATGATTTCCGGTCGCCGCTTCTCTTGCCAGGTCTTGGCATCGACGACCTTCTCGCCGCTCGTTAACACCAACGGGTCGGGCAAGGCGATTGTCGGCACTTTGGATTCGTCGTAGTTGAAACCTTGCGGCTGTGCGAAGGCCGACGACGCGGTCACGACCAGCAAAGTGAAGAGCGAACAATCTGCAAGCTGTTGAAATCTCATGGGAGGGTCTCGTGCAAAAAGGTTGTTTCGACATCTTGAGCGATTGATGCCAGTGCGAATTCAGGCATGATAACCGACCGCACTGGTCGACACCATCAGCTTTTTCGTAATACGGAACGACGGGAAGATTTCACGACAGGAAAATGTCATACTCTGCTTACTCCGAATGCTCCTGTCGTAAAATCTTCCTGTCGAATCGGCTCCCACCATGCCAATCCACTGCCCAATCTCGTTCCCGCGACTCACCGAAGACGAGATGCGAGCAATTGACTACCCGGTCATGGGACACGCATTCGCAACGCATAGCCAACTCGGGCGATTGTGTGACGAATCGGTGTACCAGCGCGAATTGCTACGACGTCTGCAGAATGCTGGCCCGGAAGCGGTCATCGAAGTTCCCATCACGCTGACTCATCGCCAGTTCTCGATACGCCTCGCGCTGGATGTGGTGGTTCTACAAAAAGTGATCTACGAACTGAAGACGGTTGCGGCGCTCTCGTCAGCACACGAAGCCCAATTGCTCGGCTACCTGTTCATGACCAACTCCACGCGTGGGAAGCTTATTAATTTTCGGACGCGGTCGGTCGAGTCGCGGTTCGTCAATGCAACGCTCGACGATGCCGAGCGGAGACGATTCACGCTTGACGTCAGCAAATACTCCGGCGATGACAGTCTCGCGACATTGGTCCGCGAGTTGATCGAAGACTGGGGAACGGGACTAGATGCGTCGCTCTATCGCCGCGCGATCCTCAGTTGTTTAGGCAGTGGGGCCGAGCCAGATCAGATGTTGCCGATGAAGTCAGGTGAACACTCGATTGGCAACCAGAGGTTCCACCTGCTGAACGGCGAGACAGCCCTCGGTGTCACGACGTACTCCGATCCAAACTCCGCGAACCTACATGATTTTCAGAAGCTTATCGCGGCCAGCCCGTTGCGTTGCATGCACTGGGTCAATATCACGCATCATCAGGTTACGCTAACAACGATCAGGAATGACAGGAAGATTTGACGACAGGAAAATGTCATACTCAGGCTTTCCCCAATGTTCCTGTCGTAGAATCTTCCTGTTGCGGGCTGAAACAGTGCCTTGTTCCTCGGTAGTGCGGCGGCATTGGCAAATCGGTACGATGGAGCTTTCGCTGATTCCCTATCGTACGAGTTGATCCAATGTTACTAGTTGATCTGAAGAAGCACGTTCCCAGCGGAACGATCATCTTGAACCGTCGCGACAAACGAAATGCCTTGACTCGCGAGACGATGTTCGAATTGAAACAGGCGCTCGAAGACTTTCGTCAGGAACGCAAAGTTCGCGCCGTGATTCTGACTGGCGCAGGTGAAGCATTTTGCTCGGGGATGGATCTGGAAGAAATGCTCGCCACGAGCAAACGGCCCGATGCACAATCGCAATGGTACAGCGATGCGGTTCAGTACAAAGAGTTGATCGAAGCGATGCTCCGCTTTCCGAAACCGATCATCGCTGCCGTGAACGGTCCGGCGGTCGCGGGTGGAGCGGGCCTCGTGCTGGCCTCTGATATCGTCGTCGCGGGCGAGGGAGCGAGCTTTGCACTGCCGGAGCCTCGTCGAGGTTTGGTCGCGGGCCTCGTATCGCCGCTGCTGACGTTCCGGATCGGTGCTGGCTATGCCGCGAACTTGCTGTTATCCGCACGAACGATCGATGCCGCCGAGGCTTTACGAGTGCAGTTGTTTCATGAACTCGTCAAAGATGACTTGGTGTGGGCTCGGGCTCACGCACTGGCGGAGGAATGCGCCAAATCGGCACCGGAGTCGATCTTGCTGACGAAACGCATGCTCAACGAGAATATCGGAGAACACTTGAACGTGCTGCTCTCCGCAGGTGCCGCCGCCAGCGCTACCGCTCGTACGACCGAAGCCGCTCAGGAAGGCCTCGCTGCGTTTTTGGAAAAGCGAGCGCCGAACTGGCGTTAGCGAGATCGAACGATCGTTTTCACTTGCATTTGCCACGCTGAACGGCTTCAATGCTGGCTGTCGATAACTCCTCATCGAAAGGGAATGCAAGGTGGGCGCAAACAATTCTCAAGTTCACTATCTCGTGTTCGATATCGAGAGCGTCGCGGATGGACAACTCGTCTCGAAGATCCGTTATCCTGGAGCAGGACTGTCGCCAGAGGATGCCATCGCCCGCTATCGAGCCGAGTTGATGGAGAAATTCGAAAGCGACTTTATCCCTTACTCATTCCAATACCCTGTATCCGTTGTTGTCGCCAAGGTGACGGCCGATTTCAAACTGCTCGACATTGTCGCACTGGATGATCCTGAGTTTCGGCCACACGTCATCACCGAGCATTTCTGGCGTGGATGGGAAGCCTATCGCCACCCGACGCTCGTCACGTTCAACGGTCGCACGTTCGATATTCCGCTCATGGAACTAGCGGCCTTCCGTTTTGGGTTGAGTGTTCCAGCGTGGTTCGACATCCACGGCAAAACCTATTCGCAGCCGCGAAACCGGTACAACGCCGAGTCGCACTTCGACCTCTACGAGTTATTGACGAACTTCGGCGCGTCGCGATTGAACGGCGGGTTGAATCTTGCCGCGACGATGCTGGGAAAACCCGGCAAGATGTCGGTCCAGGGCCACATGGTCCAGGATCTGTTCGCCGAGGGAAAAGTCGCCGAGATCAACGACTATTGCCGCTGCGATGTACTCGACACCTATTTCGTCTTTTTGCGGGCAGCCGTAATGATCGGCCAACTGACGCTGGATCGTGAGCAAGAACTGATCGCCGACGCACATGCCTGGCTGGTTGAACGGTCGGACGATATCCCAGCCTATGCGTTGTACCTCGAGCACTGGGGAGATTGGGCGAATCCCTGGGACGACTCGCAACAAGATTCCGACTAGTTCTTGCAAGTTGCCAAGTTCACTCTACACTGGCATTCGCCGCCCGGAACGGCGAACCTTGGCAAGCTAGGGACAGAGACATGACGCAAATTCCAACGTGGAGCGAGTATCAACATTTGTTGATACGACGCGAGGGTGAAGTCCTCGTTGTCGAGTTGATCGATCCCAAGCTCTTCGACACGACTACCGTGACACAGCTTCAAGACGAATTGTTGCTGTTGGTCGACACAGAACGGCCCAGCAAGGCGGTTGTGGACTTTGTGCGAGTCGTGCATTGCTCGACCGCGGTGATCAATGGTTTGCTGCGTGCCAAGAAGCGAGTTTTCGCAAACGGCGGGCAGCTAAAACTGTGCGGCATGACAACTGGGATTCGCGACGCCTACAAGACGTTGAATCTGGATGGAACGGTTTTTCAGATTTACAATTCACTGGAAGACGCCGTACTCGCATTCTAAGGGTGCGAAGATTGAAGCGTCCTCGCATTGGAGCGGCGCTGCTACCGAGCCTGTTGGCCTGACAGGACCACTGGCTTTGCGGTAGAAGGTCCAAAGCCACGGACTTCGCTCTCGTAGAAGCCATCGTCATCCGTGTTGAGCAACCACACGCTACTTCCTTCATGCTGATTCGAGCGAAAGCTGCCGATGTCGTCTCGACCATCGGCATTCCAGTCGCCAACAACCGGTGTATCCGAGAAGTGACCAAACTGGATTTCTCGTTGTATCGTCGTACCGTCTTCATCATATAAAGACCAATGCATGTTCAATGCCGGGCCACGACGAACGACGCCCAGATTGGTGGTTCCATCGCCATCCCAATCGCCGGTAACCGGTGTATCATCCCACCGGCCTAATTCAACTGTTCTGTCGACCGTACCGTCCAAGTCCGTGTCGAACTGCCACGACATGGTTCCTTCGCTTGCAAACCTTTTTACGACTCCGATATCAGTTCGTCCATTGCCGTCGATGTCGGCAACGATCGGCGTGTCTTGGTTCGCACCATAGAATAGCTCTTGGACCGATTCGTCTTCGTTACCACAAGTTCGAAGAAGCCATCGCAACTTGCCGTTGGTTTCCAGTCGGCAAACGCCCAGGTCGCAGATCCCGTCTCCGTTCCAGTCGCCTGTTACTGGGATGTCGCCTGTTCGACCAAAGCTTATCGTCTCGTCCGGCCTGCCATCACGATCCGTATCGAATTGCCACTGACCGTTGTGAAAGTGACCGATCGTCGAGAAACGGTTCGACTCAATCACGGTCGCTCGAACGATAAACTCAAACTGCGGTGCTAATGGGTCCGTTGTCTGTATCACGAGCGTGCCCGATCTTTCGCCTCGACTCGCGGTGTCGACTTCGAGTCCGAAGTAGGCGTACGAGCCGGGCGAATGCGGGGCGCTGTTGATTTCTTCGCACAAGCGAAAGCCCGTGGGAACTTGAGTTACACGGGCAGTCGCAACCCGATTCCCCTCGTTCAAGATGCTGAACTGGTGGGCCACGCGAGCGCCAACGGGAACCGCCCCGAAATCGAACACTTGTGCAGTCTCGCCCGTCCTACCGACATCAAATACGTGCAAAATGACGCCATCGATCGACCCGCACAGGCGTATCGAAAATCGTAGCCGTTCGCCCATTTGCTCAAGCGAAATGGCAACAAACGAGCTTCGTGGCCCAACACCAAAATCTCGCATCGCAACCGAAAACTCAGCGACACCTCCCCTCGGAATTACATCGATGAGCGGAGGCTCGACCACGAGTACATCGTTTGGCACATCGGCTCCGTTGAACTTCAGTTCTTCGTCGCTGCGATTGATCAGTCGAAATCGTCGACCCCGAATTGAACCGCGACTCCAAGTACCGAGCGAAATGGTTTGTTTGGTTGTGACCTGTTGAAAGAGAGCGTCGTCGTCGTCGTCGTCGGCTTTGTCTCCAAGCTTGTCAGAGATAACCGGTCCAGCCAGCAAGACAATCGAGTCGGACTCAATCAGTGAAATGGGGCGAATCGTGCGCACCACTCGAAACCCCATTCGCGCCGTCGTGAACTCTTCGGCAAGAAGAAAGCGATTTGCTGACCGCACGTCTTCCGCGTTCGTCCAAGCCGATCCGCCACGTATGTAACGAAACCGCGGACCGTCCTCGACGGTTACTTGGTCTTGCACCCATTCCGATACGTTGCCCAACATGTCAAACAACCCGAAATCGTTTGGCTTGAGCAAACCCACTTGTTGTGGATGGAGTTCGTTTTGTATCCCACAGCGTGCATAGAACGGCAGCAAACGGATGTCACTTCCAAAGTGGCGTTCGGTCGACGAACCGGCTCGGCAAGCGTATTCCCACTCGGCTTCTGTCGGCAGCCGGTAACCGTGTAACAGCAAGGCGTTGTGCTTTTCGCGATACGTCGTCGAACCGTCCGGGTGTGTGATCGCCTGATAGCATTGTTGCGTCGCCAAGATGCCTTCCTGCTCACTCAATCGATTGCAGTACCACGCCGCGTCCTGCCAGGTACATTGATTGTTGTACGGCGTTTCCCCCGTCGCGGATGTCCCAGCCTCGAGTTCTCCGACCTCGCTCGCAGCCAACTGCATACCATACTTCGCTCGCTCGAACTGAGCCGTAGTGACTTCTGTGCTTGAGATTGCAAACGCATTCTGGATAGATACCGTTCGCTGCGTTTCGTCGCGCCGAGCCGATCGCTCGGTTGGCAAAGCGTCGCTGGGCGTCCCCATTAAAAACTCCACGGCTGGCAAGACGACCATCGTTTTCCCTTGCAGCGTTTCATACCAGCCACCGTCAAATGGAATGAGTCCTAGTTGCAGCTTGCGACGAAGTTCTTCGATGGATGGAGCGTAGCCCCATCGTCGCGCGAGCCACTCCGCAGCTGCGTGAACTTGTGGGCTCGGGTCGGACTCATAGACGTGCAACAACTCGGCGGAGAACGCATCGCGAGCGGACTGCGGCAACTCGGCATCTGAATACTCCCCAAGTGCCAGGAGCAAAGCCGAGCGAATGGAGGCATCCGATTCGTTTGCGATTCGCTGAATGAGTTTATCGGCCGCAACCCCCGCGCGAGCCGTGCCGCAGATCAACTGCGAACGACGTGTGCCATCGGCCTGCGAAGCGAATTGCAGCCAGATGTCTTGCTGTTCGGGTGAGGCATCACGCAGATTCGCCAGCACTTGGTTTACCTCAGGTGACCAAGTCAGCTCGTCAGCGAGCTGCACGGTCGTGGCTTGTGTCGTTTCCATTCGAGTTGATTCGGTGCGTGCCGTGGTCGTGTTGTTCGTATTCAGGCCAGCCAACCAAAGCAGCACGCAACAGGCTCCAAGTATCAACGCACTGCCAGCGTAGACCACAGCCCGTGGAACGATCCGTCGCGTCGTCAAATCGATTCGAACATCGCGCAACGCATCGGCAAATTCTTCTGCCGTCGCAAACCGGGGAAGAAAAGGGGGGAAGAAAAGGTGTCAGGAACCGTTTATTGACAGCGGAGACATTTTTGAGTAGTGTTTGGGCATGGGAAGACCGAAACGAGCAGCGGATGGTGGGTTGGTGTACCATGTGTTGAATCGTTCGAATGCCAAGATGCCGATCTTCGAGAAGGATGGCGACTACGAAGCTTTCGAGCGAGTTCTGGAAGAGGCGGTGGCATGGAGTGAGACGC
>CAUJKL010000058.1 GCA_963204995.1 Planctomycetota bacterium
TCTTGCCGCGTCTGTGGATTTATCTGCGACGGAAATTAAAATCGCCTGACCAACCGCTATTCGTTGCCAGGGCATTTCGGTTTTTCAATTTGGGATGCCATCTCTAATGGAAACCCGAAGCGTTAGCGAGGAATTTACTGGGTGTGCCTCGCTTACGCATTTTGAAGTTGCGCGTTCTCGGCCCGAAGGGTCGGCATAACCATTGCCGGTGGTGTGAACCACCGGTCATAAAGCGATGCAGAGGCGAAGGCCTGAAGGGCCGACACAAACGCCATGTGTCGGCCCGCTGGGCCTTAGAGCCTTCAATTGTCTGCGTTCCGGTGGCTCACGCCACCGGCAGTGGTTGTGTCGTGCCTTTGGCACTGAAGACTGCGCAACTTCAAAACTTACGCATCGGGTTACCATCGACGCAAATTGAAAAACCGAAATGCCCTGGCAACGAATAGCGGTTGGTCAGGCGATTTTAATTTCCGTCGCAGATAAATCCACAGACGCGGCAAGAGCCTGTAACTTCTTCATCGCTTTCACTTCCAACTGCCGAACGCGTTCGCGCGAGATTCCCAACTCGTCAGCGATCTCTTGAAGCGTGCGAGGTTCAAACTCGCGACCCCAACCAAAACGACAGCGGATAATGAAGCGTCCCCGCGGCGACAGTTCGAGCAATGCCGTTTCCATCCACGCGAGTCCGGCTTCCATGGCTTGCTCGTACGGCAACGTCCAACGACGGCAGTCTGGAATCGGCGGGACTTCACGAAAGTCGACCGGCGTGGCGTGCGAGTGCTGCGACGATGTAACGTATCGAGCCAATCGCCGACGAATTGCATAAGTCGCGTAGGTGCTGAAACGAAAGCCACGACTCGGATCGAACAAAGCAATTGCCCGGATCAGCGTAGCATCACCTTCGCTGACTAGCTCTTCGAGCGAGTGGCGAGGGCTAACGAAGTTCTTTGCGATGGAAACCGTCAGTTTGTGAAAAATGATCACAAGTTGATTTCTTAGCTGGTCGCCACGTGCAAGCTCCTCTTCACCCTCCGATTCATCGAGGCAGTACGTCTGCCCTTCAAGGCTCTGACGCAACTGGGATGCTCGGAAATAGCAACGATTCATCTGAAAAAACAACCGCGACTCTGTCTCCGGCGTTAGAACGGAAGTTCGATCCAATTCGAGGTCGCGGAGATCGTCGATCGGAATGGCGTCGTAGTCGAGGCCGCTTATGAAGCTAATATCTCGCGCTTGGATCGTTGGAAGATCAGGTCTCTCGGCGGTTTGTAGGTCCGGGAAGTACAACGCTCCACTCATGTCGATAGTCTCCGCGAGTTATTCAGGTGCTCGCTTTTGAAGTTTTCGTTGCAGCGATCGGCGGTGAATACCAAGCCGCCGAGCACATTCAGAAATGTTGCCGCCACAGTCTGCCAACACACGATGAATGTGTTCCCACTCGGCTCGCGCTAGCGATGGCGTTTCAGGCTCCGTGTCTGGCAGTTCCGATACCGCAGCTTCGCCTCGCTCGAGTGCAGCCAGGATGTCGTCGGCGTCGGCGGGCTTCGGGAGAAAGTTCGTCGCTCCCAATCGCACGGCATCAATCGCTGTCGCGATGCTGCCAAACCCGCTCAACACCAGAATGCGAGTGCCGGGATGCAGCGACTTGAGGTCGCGAACCAGATTTAATCCCGAGGGGCCGGGCATTCGCAAGTCGACTACCGCCATGCTCGGCACGATCTCACTCACGACTGACATCGCCTCGTCATAGTTACCGGCCGTACAAACGTGGAAACCGCGGTCGCGGAACGCTCGGGCAAGCCGCTCACGAAACGCCACACTATCGTCCACCAAGAGCAATGTCTGGAGAGTGGTTTCCGTCGATCCACACAGCTCCGTCGCTGTTTGTCCGCTCATCTCAAACTACCTCGCTGGCGATGTTCATCGGATCGCCGTCACTTAGTTTATAATCATTTTACGCAGTGATAAATGCGGTTAATTGTCGCAGTCGAAGATTCCCTGTTCAAGACGGGGATCGTGACCACGGTTTTCGTACCAACATTGGGCGACGAATCAAGCGTCAAGTTGCCGCCGAGTCGTTGCAATAAGTTGCGAGTTAGGAACAGGCCGAGCCCCATGCCTTGTCCCGGCTCTTTCGTCGTGAAGAAGGGTTCCCCCGCACGAGCGAGGACTTCGGGAGACATTCCACAACCAGTATCGCTGATAGTGATTTGCAGCGAATCTTTGCCAATTTGTGTCGAGACGAGAACTTCAGCATCGGGAGATGACGCATCCAAGCTGTTGCGGATGATACCGCGCAGGGCGTTGGCCATCCCAGTCAGTGGGACAACCAATGACAGCCCAGACGACGACGCATCGAGGTCCAGCGTGACGCGATCTCGGCGGCTAAGTCCCTCAAGTGTTTCACTCAATAGTTCGTGGCTCGTAACAGGAAGCATCTCTTCGCCGAGCGCCTGTCCCGCACTACTGGCCATACCGTCCAGGATTTTCCGGCAATGATCCAGCTCACTGCGGATCAAACCAACATCTTCGATCACGGTTTCGGGAACATCCATTCCTTCGAGGTGTCGCGATAGATCCTTGGCAATCACCGCGATTGTGGACAGTGGCGACGCCAACTCGTGTCCCGCTCCGGCAGACAAAGTTGCTAATGCTTCGAGCCGCTCGCTGCGAGCTGTTTGCAACTCGGCCAACCGCAACTCCCTTTCGCGACCTTGCAGCTCGCGTGTAACACGCGTGATGAAATAAATTGCCACGCCAGCACAGAGAGCAACAGCAGTTACGAGCCCGACTTGCTGGAGCGTCAGTTGGCGAGCGCCCCCTGCCGTGACCGGTTGGCTCAGCGCGGGAACGGGCAAATGGACAGCCAGCAAGAATCCCAAGCACCCGACCGCGAGCAGCAGCAACCACCAGCTTGACCGTGTCGGCAGCACGACGGCCGCGAGCGCCAGGTTGACGAAGAAGAAGATCGTAAACGGGTTCGCCGGCCCGCCGGAAAGGAACAAGAGCGTCGTTAGCGACAGCAAATCGACGCCCATCACTGCCGCGAGCACCCACGGATCACGTCGAACACGAAATTGCTCCGGCAGTCTGGTATGAGTGCGCAGCCAGTACGCAAACGCAACGTTGCTGATGGCGGTGAAGCCAACAACAAGCAATAACGGGATCGTCTCCAGTTCGACTCGGATCAAGAATCGGGCGACCGCGATGGTCAGCAGCTGGCCGATGACTGCCACCCATCGCAATCGAAGCAGCCATGAAGCGTTAACTTCCAGGCGATCGATCTGTCGGGCATCTACGGGTTTAGACACGGTCGAGCAACTTGGCGTGGAGGAAGCTAGAATGAGGACGAAAGTGGGGGGAAGTTTGATTGTAAATTGCAATCGTTGCTTCACACAACACACTGGAGAGAATAGGCTAGTTTACCGACTGATTGTCCCCAACACACTAAAACACGGAACGATTGCACCATGCCGACATGGAAAACGAAGACCGCCGTAGCCTGTATAGGTTTATTCTTGTCACTCGCCTCTACGGCGTCGGCGTCCGCTGCCGAAGGCGAATGGATTCAATTATTCAACGGCAAGAACTTGGATGGCTGGAAAGTTAAGCTGAAGGGCTACGAACTAAACGACAACTTCGGCAACACCTTTCGCGTCGAAGATGGGTTACTCACAGTCCGGTATGACGCCTACGACAAGTTCGGCGGCAAGTTCGGTCACGTTTTTTACGACCAACCGTTCGAGAACTACGTAATCCGTGTCGAGTATCGTTTTGTCGGCGAGCAGGCGGTTGAAGGGCCCGGCTGGGCATTTCGAAATAGTGGCATCATGGTCCACGGCCAATCGCCCGAAAGCATGCGGAAGGACCAGGACTTTCCCGTTTCGATCGAAGTTCAATTGCTCGGCGGTAACGGCACTGACGAACGTCCCACCGGAAACTTGTGTACGCCTGGCACGCATGTCGTGATGGACGGAAAGCTGTTGAAGCGGCACTGCACGAACTCTTCGTCGAAGACTTATCACGGCGACCAATGGGTAACGGCGGAGGTCGAAGTTCGCGGCAACAAGTCGATCAAACACTTTATCGAAGGCGAACTCGTTCTCGAATACACTCAGCCCCAGTTGGACGAATCGGACGCCGATGCCGCCAAGTTGATCGAGCAAGCGGGCGGCAACAAGATGCTGTCTCGCGGCTCAATTTCGCTGCAAGCCGAGAGCCATCCTGTTGATTTTCGCAAAATCGAGCTGCGAAAGTTGGAGGATTAGCGAGAGTCGTTGAACGGCTGGGTTGGAGGCTCTGGAAGTCTCAACTTTTCTACGGAAGCTCGCCGTCACTGGTCAAAGTTCTAAAACAAGCCCGATAGGGCTGACACAACTCTTGCCGGGGCTGTAAAGCCAGTCTTTTAAAGCTTGTGGTGCTAGCATTGGTTGCCGGCTTGGCCATTTGCCGAAATTTACGCTATAGCTTTCAACGAATGCACGGCTTGCACTCACGCTGCTAGCTGCCCTCATTCCCAGGGAAAAGCCTGCCAGCTTTAAAAGACTCAGAACTCCTGATCCGGCAGAAATACGGTGAACCATAATTCGTGGTCGTGCCGAAATATGTGGGGCCCAACGGAATGCCCCCCGCAATAAGGACCGCCACCAAAAGGATTTTTATAT
>CAUJKL010000059.1 GCA_963204995.1 Planctomycetota bacterium
CCCCGTATTTCTGACAGGCTGGAAGCCTATCCCACCCAATAAAATCACAGCCTCGGAGCGTAGGAGGTAGAAAGCTCCTCCGGCCCGAAGGGTCGAAACAACCACTGCCGGGTGCCGTAAGGCCCCGGTCGACAGATCGCAGATTTGCTTCCCAAGCCCTGAAAGGGCGATACCGCGAGGACCAACACCATGGCAGGAACTCATCAACAGCTCCTCGGCCATATCGTGTTCAGCACAAAGAACCGCCAGTCCTATCTCTCCGCTGGACATCGCAACGAAGTTTTCGCCACTTATTGGATGTGACCTTCGATCTATCTGGGCGCAGCGATACTAATGTGTCGCCCATTCAGGGCTTCGATACGCACTTGGCAATCGATCCGGGGCCTTACGGCACCCGGCAGGGGTCGTGCGGATCCTTCGGGCCCAAGACGGGAAACGACTGTCGAATACAAACCGCCAGTTGATCGTACACGTGCGAAGATTTTACCGATCAACAATTGCCGCTCGCATTAGAGCTTGCGCGCCGGAACCATCGAAGTTGTCGGCGATCTAGTTCTGCTTTCGCTTCCGCTTGGCTTCGCCCGTCGCCTTGGGCGGCTCGAGTCCATCGTCGGGCTGATTCCACAGCCGATAGGGATCATCCAGCCGACGCATCTCCGCGAGGAGCAACGCTTCCATTTCGGCCAGCTTTTCGGCATAGCGGGGGTCGCCCGCCAGATTCGTCTGTTCCTTCGATGGTTTGGCACCGGTCAGACCTGTTACCTTGGGATCGTGATGCTGCTGAAGGAACTCGTGCGGGTTGTCGGCTAGATTGAACAGTTGTGTCTCGCGGACCTCGCCATCCAGGACATCGTACTTGATGAGCTTCCAATCGCCTTGCTTCACGCATCGCATGCCCGGTTTCGTGCCACCGCAATAGACACCGTATAGCACGTCTCTGACCGTCGACTGTTTGCCCTCGAGCACCGGTTTGAAGCTGATACCTTCATTGGTTGCCGGGGCCTCGACGCCTGTCAAATCGCAAAGTGTGGCCAGGATATCCAGCAAATACACGTTGCCCTTCACTCGCGAACCGGCCTTAATTCCAGGGCCTTTCACGATCAGCGGCACTCGCCAAGTATGTTCGTAGAGATTCTGTTTGCCCTGCAACCCATGCCGACCAATCGCCATACCGTGATCTGCTGTGTAGACGATATACGTGTTCTCTAACTCGCCCATCGCTTCGAGTTTGTCGAGCACACGGCCAACTTGAATGTCGATGTTCTCGCTGCACGCAAACTCACGTCCCAGTTCGTTGCGGATCGTGCGTTCGTCACGCTTCTCCCATACCCCGCTGACTTGCACTTCGTCACGCAGACCCGGATGGCCGTGATGGAAAGGATGCGCTGGCAAGTAGTTTACCGGCAGCGCCGGCTGCTTGGGATTGGCCGGGGGAAGCGCATCCTCGTCGGTGTGGTTCACCGCCCCGTATTTGGCCAACAACTCCGGCGTCCCGTCCCGAGTATCGTGTGGATGTGAGAAACCGTAGTAGATCAAGAAGGGGTCGGAGTCCTTCGTAGCTTCGCGTTGTTGTAGATACTCCAATACCTGCTCACCGTGCCAGACGCTTCCGGTTTCGTCCGTCCCGCCTCGTTTGGTCGCGTCTCGACGGACGGTGAACATCTTATTGGCCGCTTCGTAGCTGTTGCCGTTCTTGCAAGTCCGCATCGTGTCGTAGCCGGCACGATTGAAAACTGCGGCCAAGGTGTTCTCGGCGAGATTGGCGGGAACCAACGCCGCGTTATCGACGCTGGGGTCCACGCTCTTACCGGCCTTGCCAGGAATATGCCAAACGGTGCGGCCGCTCATGATCATGTGCCGCGACGGAGTGCAGACGGCACCGCTCCAAGATCCCAGGTGATGAGCCGTATCGAACACCATCCCTGCCGCCGCCAATCGTTCGATATTGGGGGCCTGGAGCGTCGACGCGGGGTTGTAGAACTTGAAGTCAAAGGGCGACTGGTCATCAACGACGATGAACAGAATGTTGGGCTTCGCCGCCGACGCAAACTGTGCCGAGGCGGCTGTCAGGCATCCCAACAAGACCATCAACGTAGCTGCGATCCTCAAGTTGTGGAGCAAGTTTTTAATCATCGTTACAGTGCTCTTTCAAATATAGATTGGCAGAAGTTTGCAAACGAGTTTCAGCTAACGTGCCAAAAACAACACGCAAATCAAACTATACCGCATCTAGCCACCGACCTTCGTCGGCTTATATTCGTGATCGCGTTTGCGAATAACTTCCGCCTTGACGATCTTATCGGGGGCTGGCAACGCGCCTCGTTGGCTTGGGTCACGTCGTTGCAGATGTGCCAGCACATCGAGACCTTCGACGACACGACCGAACACCGTGTGTTTGCCATCCAAGTGCGATGTCCGCTTGAAAGTGAGGAAGAACTGCGAGCCGCCCGTATCGCGACCGGCGTGGGCCATGCTGAGTGTACCGCGAAAGTGGTTGCGGTGATCGTCTCGATAGCACTCACACGGGATGTTGTATCCGGGGCCGCCGCTTCCCGTCCCGTCCGGGCAACCGCCTTGTGCCATGAACCCGGGCAGCACGCGATGGAATGTCAAACCATCGTAGTAGCCCGACTCGACGAGGCTAACAAAGTTGGCAACCGCTTGTGGGGCTTCGTTCTCGTACAGCTCAATGACCAGAGTGCCGCGATTCGTTTCGATCTTGACGCGCGGCAAGTCGTTCGCTTGAGCCTCTCGCTCGCGTGTTGCACGTTCGACAACCCAGGCTTGTTTGGCGGTGGCCAAGTCTTGTAAGGCGACCTGAGCTTCTTGAGTGAGGGTATTCGACGCTTGCGCCAGTTTCAGATGCACTTCTGCGGCATCGAAGTCGTCGACGCAATAGGCGGCGAGTCCGATAAAAGTATCGAGCGCCGGCTCCTGGACGCCATTGTCAGCCAGCAGTTTTGCGATCCGCAAGGCACCGTCGAACTCGTCTTGCCGAACGTCGTTGGCGACCAATCCGATCAAACGCTGCTCGACTCGCGGATCAGCTTTCGGATCGACTTGATAAGCCGCAATCGCCGCCTGCCGCAAACGTGGAACCAGTTGTTTGCTCTGCTCGACCAGAGCGTTGTATTGAGCAATCATTGCTTCACGCTCGTTGGCGGGCGCTGTCCGATATCGCGTGATCAATTGTTTAATCTCGTCATCGACTTTCGTCCACTCGACTTCAAGCGTGTCGAAGTCACCAGATGCCGCGTCCTGGGCCGCGACGCCACGAACGAACAGGCCGAGCGCCAACAGAGCGATGATCGAGCAGACGTGAAGTTTCATGAGCAACAGCTTTCTATTGGACTTTGTTCGGTACGTATTCGTGGTCTCGCTTCCGCAGCACTTCAATCTTGACGATGCTGTCGGGCTGTGGCTTATCTTTGGCATCTGGATCGATTCGTTGGAGTTTCGACAGCACATCAAAGCCCTCGATGACGCGACCGAATGCGGTGTGTAAGCCATTCAAGTGCGGCGTGGGCACGAACGTGACGAAGAACTGCGAGCCGCCGGTGTCCGGACCAGCGTGTGCCATGCTGAGTGTGCCGCGGAAGTGTTTGCGATAATTGTCTTGTTTGCATTCGCAGTAGATGTTGTATCCTGGGCCGCCGTTGCCAATCCCATTCGGGCAACCGCCTTGAGCCATGAAGTGTTCCAAGACGCGATGGAACGTCAGGCCGTCATAAAATCCCTTCTCAACGAGGCTGATGAAATTCCCGACCGCTCCGGGAGCTTCGTTCTCGAACAATTCGACAATCATCTCGCCTTTGGAAGTCGTGATCTTGACGCGCGGCAAATCGTCTGCAGCAGCTTCCTTCTCACGGATCTTCTGTTCTTCTTCCCAATAGGTTCGGTACTCGTCGAGCAAGCTGGCGTACTTCTGAGCTTCCTCGGACATCGCACCCCGGTCGGCTGCTAACTTGAAATACTTCTCGGCTCTGTCAAAGTCATTCGTGCAAAACGCCGCTACCGCACCCTCGGAGAATACTTCGGCGACGTCGCAGCCGTTGTCGATTAACGCCTGTGATACAACACTTGCTTGTTCATAGGCATCACGTTTCGATTCATCCGCGAGAAGTTTGACTAAAAACCGAGTCAGTTCGCGGTCTTCATTGGGTGCTGCTACGTACGCCTTCGCACCAAGCTCACCAAGTTCACTGACCAGTTCATCGCCCTTGGCCATTTGCTCGTTCCACCTCTTCAAAATCGGAACGAGAGCATCATCCGCGGCTTCATCATATTCGGTTTGTAAGGCTCGCAGTTCTTTGAGCAATGATTTCCACTCATCCAATTTAGCGGCAAATGCTGCGGCTGCGTCTGCCGTCTCGGCAGCCACCTCAGCAGGAGCGGCAGCGGGAGCAGGTGCGGCTGCGGGAGCAGGTGTGGCGGTGGGAGCAGGCGCGGCCGCTTCCGGAGTTGTTGCCTTAGGAGTGGGAGGCGGTGTTTCGGCTTTAGGCTCGGCGGCAGGTGCAGGCTCGGTCTTCGCCGGTTCGGTCTTCGCTGGCTCAGGGGACGTTTCGGTGGGAGCCGCAGGTGCGGTCTCGGGTGGGGCGGTTTCAGCGGCTGGAGTTGCCGCCGGTGCGGGTGCTTCCTGGCACCGGGCAAGTGAACCGAAGGTAGCAAGAACTAGGAAACAGGCTGAGGCTGTGAATAAGTTGATTCGTCGCAACATTCGTCGCACTCCTGGTGCTAAGCTGGTACGGTGTTCGTGAGCTGTGGGGAGACTCGCACCGCGGAGGGCGTCTGCCATGATCCCACAGTGGGGAGGTATGATCGCTTCTACGGTTCGGGTTTCGATCCGGTTCGTAAAGATTAACATAGCCGGAATAAGAATAAAGGCGTCCCCTGCCAGGAATTGCGGAAGGAATTGCGACGAAATGCCACGAAAGCGACCAAGTAAGCATGGCGGCGGCAGCCCGCGGCAACCGCCAAATTCCCCAACAACGCTGCGCGTGATCGGCGGTGAGATGGGCGGCAGAGTATTCCGGTACAACGGCGACGCCGGCTTGCGACCCATGAAGGACCGAGTTCGCGAGGCGGTCTTCAACCTGATTGGTCCAGCGGCCAGCGACAAGGAAGTGATCGATTTGTTCGGCGGGACCGGGGCGATGGCGTTCGAAGCGATCAGTCGCGGAGCTATCTCGGCCAAAATCATCGAGCGGAATTTCCCCAACGCCAGGACGATCGAAGAAAACGCCCAATCGCTGGGGATTGCGGATCGAGTCGAGGTCCACGCGGGCGATGCCTTTATCGCCTACAAACAACTAGCGACGCCAAATTGTCCCGTCTTGATCTTCTGCTGCCCGCCTTACGACTTTTATGTCGAGCGAGCCGAGGAAACTCTGGCCCTGATCTCGAGAATGTGTGAGATAGCTCCATCAGGAAGTTTGATTATCGTGGAATCGGACGGTCGCTTCGATCCCGGCCTGTTGCCCCACGCGGATAGCTGGGACGTGCGAAACTATCCGCCAGCCGTGATCGCACTCTACGAGAAGCCGGCGGCGGCCGGGTGACTCTCGGGGTCGCCAGGAACTCAACGGCGGGTGGCGGGTGGCTGTGGCGGAGTCTTCGACGCCACGGCTGATTGGAGTTCATGGTAAGCCGGGGCTTCGCAGACTCAGCCCCAGCCACCTC
>CAUJKL010000060.1 GCA_963204995.1 Planctomycetota bacterium
TGACTTGGTCAGGCGAGAATCGTCTAATGCTGCCATTACGCCCCATGTCACAAGGGTTGAACGGCAAAGATGAAAACTCATGGCATCGGTTTATCTTGAGACAACCGTCATTGGCTATTTGGCATCTCGTCCAGGTGCGGACATCATCTTTGCTGCAAACCAACTGATGACTCTTGAATGGTGGAACGATCATCGGTCAAGGTTTGAACTATTCGCATCACAAGCCGTTGTGGACGAATGTTCTGCTGGTGATCCGATGGCGGCGCAAGAACGACTTGTCTTTCTGGATGGGATTCCTGTGCTCGCTATCAATGCGGCGACGCGGAATCTCGCACACGAACTGATCGGCCGCGTAGGATTGCCAGTAAAGGCTGCGGTTGATGCCGTCCACATCGCGACAGCCGCATTGAATAAAATCGACTACTTGTTGACCTGGAACTGCAAGCATATCGCCAACCCCGCGTTTCGGCGTAATATTGAAGATGTGCTTGATGATGCTGGCCTCCCTTCGCCGGTCATCTGCACTCCGCAGGAGATACTAAATGTTTGATGACCCGATCGTCCTCGAAACTCGAATGTACCGTGAAGCGTATGCCGCGTCGTTTGGCTACGATCTTGATCGGATTGTTGCCGACCTGCAATCACGTCAGGGCCGTGATGGTCGCATGGTCGTCGATCGCACATCCGTCGAAGAGTCCGAGCAATCGTCGGCTTTGAGATCAGACACTACTCCTCGATCCCCGTGATTGTGGTCGTTCCGGGGCTCGAGCGCGTCCTGAACCGCGCGAACTTTTGTAAAGATGTTTCGCCAGGAAGGTGGTTTTGCGGCCTTCGAGAAAGTTCTTCACAAAGCGGAAGTCACTGACTGGCTGCGACGCCGATCAGTCCGAACGCGACACGAGCACCGGCGTCTCCGACCGGTTGAGTAAACTTGTCGGCGTCGGCGTGGATCACCACGGAAAGGCCGATGATGGAGTTTGCTCCTTCGAGTTCAATGACGTTATCGCGGATCTTGATGTTTGCCTTTCCATCTTTATCTGCTTCGATGTTGCCCAGGTCGCCGACATGCCGCTGCTTGGCGTCTTGACGGCCGTGTGGCTGATTCGTGGGGTTGAAATGTCCACCTGCCGACTTACCGGTCTTGGCATCGGACAAATCGCCAAACTCGTGAATGTGAAAGCCATGTTTGCCTGGGGTGAGTCCTTCAATCACGCCGCGGATCTCAACATCGTCTCCAATCTTGATGAAATGCAGTGTGCCGGAAACGCCGCTATCACCAACCGGACGGATGACGCAAATCGCCCGATCTCGGTTTGTCTTAGCCGGGCCGCTGGCCGCCAACGGCGCGGCGGGTGACGATTCCGACAAAGTTGCGGGAGTCGTGTGCGGCGGGTCGTTGGGTGAGCCGACGAAGTATGCGAGAAGTCCGACGACCAACAACAGCGCCGTCGTCTTGATGGCGAATTGTAGCATTGGCATCGGTTTCGGCGGAGGCATCCAATCGATGTTGGAGGTGTGATTCCAGCCCCAGCGAGAATATCCAGTTGACATCGTAGGTTACTCCAACAAGAGAGGGAAAGGGTGCGTTGTTCGGCAAAGCGCCATAACGTAGTTAACTCGCCAACGAAAACTTTTCGATCGCGAATGAGTCATTCAGGGTAGGGAGCACGTGTTGCTCGTTCATGATGACCGTGACTGTTTCTCTAGCATCGAGGCTGGCCGCAGGCGAGTCACCAAGGACGTCAGGCACTTGATCGCGCGAGACAGTTGCCTTGGTGCTTGACTGAGCGATCCGCTGTTCTAGTTTCCACAGCGCTTTTAACAGTACTTGTCTGCGGGCCATTCCAGTTTCGTGTTTCAGTTCTTCGAGCAAACGCTCAGTGGTTGGCTTCGCGCTTATGTCTGATTCTATCAAATTGTTGTTCATGTCGATGCCGCCGATTCTCCTGGAGACTAAAAAAATGAGCGTTTACACGAATGATGAAGCAACTCGTGTGCCGCTTCGGATGTACCTTGAACATGCTCGCCGACCGAGCGTCTGGGCACGGAAGACACATCGTTAACGCCCCGCAATCGATTGGCATCGGCCATGCCGCACTCCAGCCAGTGTCACCTAGCATTGACGCTGTCGCCTCGCGTTGACGACCTCTTGAACCGTGGAACAAGCCAACGCCTCGCTGGCACACGAATATCCAACCGCGTTGTGCAAACGATGTAGTGTGAGGCAGCAGCGCGTTGATCAACTGCCGCTAACGATCACCGTGGCGAGCGTTCCTCTGGACGTAGCCGAAAGACGCGTTTCCGCTGTTCGGCACGTGAGTTGCAACTGGACATGCCCGTCAGAACGTGAGTCGCGACTTCGCGAAATACGGTTGTCTTGAAACTCACATCAGTGATCACTCCGCTCGATGTTGCCTTGCGAGCATTTAAGTACGTCAGGCGTTCTAGCCTGACAATGAGAGTGTCAGCCTGGAGGAGTGTCAGCCTGGAAAGGCTAACGTACATCGCGGCGGTGCCGCACGAAGGACGATGGAACGAGTAAGTTTTTAATCCTACGAACTGCGTAACAAGGAAAGAACCGTCATGCAAATCCAAGTCAAGACCGACAGCCATATCAAAGGTAGTACCAGGCTCATCCACGAGGTCGAGACGGTGGTCGAGCGAGCGTTGCATCGATTCGGCGACAGGGTCACTCGCGTCGACGTCCATCTCAGCGATCAGAACAGTGGCGACAAGAGCGGTGATGACGACAAGCGTTGCGTGATGGAGGCTCGACTCGCCAGGCACCAGCCGATCACCGTGAGCCATCGGAGTGCGTCGTGGGAACAAGCGGTCGAAGGTGCCGCCGACACGTTGCAAGAAACCTTGACGAGAATCGTGACGCGAAAGCAAACACTCTTCAAACGGAGAGCTCGCGCACAGGCCTCGCTCGCCGCTGGCGACTCGCTGCTTGAACGCGACGCAACGGTCATCGATTACGAAGGGTCTTAAACTCCGCTGTGTAGTTGGGCAGCGCCACGTTCGGCGTTGATTTCATTCGTAAGGTCTTATGAGCACATCGTTTAACGGCAAGCCGCAGGCGACTGCGAGTCCCGAAACATCGTCGCCTGCGGCTTGCCGTTAAACGAAAACATCGTCGCCTACGGCTTGCCGTTAAACGAAAACATCGTCGCCTGCGGCTTGCCGTTAAACGTATGGTTGAAAACGACTTAAGCGTGCTGGGGCCGAGTTCGCGAAGCCCCGGCTTACTTTGAACTCCAATCAGCCGTGGCGTCGAAGACTCCGCCACGGCCACCCGCTCTATTTCCACGGAAGAACCGGGGCTAACGCCCAAACGGCTAATGAAAAGTTGCGTTGTCCAAGTGGGATCTGCCAACGGTCGTATCGTTGAAGTCCGCTGATTCGTCGTCATCGCACTGTTCGCCCCAATCAAAGCAACGACGAAGGAAAGGAAAGAAACATGCGCAACGCTACTCACACGGTGACGCTCAACGCAGCCTTCTTACAGGAAATCAAGGATGACGATGAACAACTGAAAACGCTGCTTCAGCAGGCTCGCGAAATGTGTGAGTCAGATCTGCTCACCTCTGTCCCGGCGAGCCGCTTCGCCTCTCTTCTGGCCGAGTTGCGGGAACAGTTGGCGATGCACTTCGCACTGGAAGAAGCCTACGGTTACTTCGACGATCCGGTGTCCGTGGCACCGCACCTTTCAGAGCAGGTCGAATCCTTACGCCTGCAGCATAGCCAACTCTACGAAGAGATATCTCGTCTTGCGGAAACCTCGCGGGACATCTCTCGTCGCAATAGTGACCCGCGGGGAGTTCGACAGGTCGCAGACTGTTTTTTGGCGTTCGATAGTCGCCTGCAAGATCACGAAGAAGCTGAGAATAAGTTGATCATGCAGGCTTATACCGTGGACATCGGCGGCAGCGGTTGACGCCGTTGCCAGAAACAGAGTGAGTAGCAATGCAATTGGAGCTGCTGTCAGGATCTGAGTCGCGAGCTCGAGTAATGGGGGGGGGTGGCTTGCTGCAACGTGTGCGAAGCAGGTACGATCTAATGCACGTTAATCACAAGACTGTCTACGACATGAGAAGCGGGCAACAACTCCGTAGTAACGCAATTTCGAGTAGAGGGATGACGTTGAGAAATCTCGCGAAGCAACGCGTAGTGACGATTTCGGAGTTTGACCACCTCCGGCTTCAGGAATTGTTGCTCGTGGCCAAGCAGTTCGCGTCCCCTCAGCCCGACTTTATTCACGATCTCGAGAGCGAACTCCGGCGCGCGAGCATTGTCCCGCCGGAACAGATTCCGCCGTATGTGGTGACCATGAATACGCAGGTCAGGCTGATCGATGCCGATACTGGTGAGGCTCGGGTTTACACGCTTGTGTTTCCCAGCGATGCCGACCTCGAAAATGGAAAGCTCTCGATCCTGTCCGAACTAGGTGTCGCGATTCTGGGATACCGAGTTGGGGACACTATCGAATGGGAGTTTACCGAGGGCCGCAAACGTATCCGCATTGGCATGATCTGCTTCCAGCCGGAAGCCACCAGGCAATACGGACTGTGAGGAGTAATACAGCGGTGCCTCATGAGTAAGCGTGGGTGCGCAAAGATAGGCGAATAACCTTACAAATTGACTGACGAGACGAGGTGGTCGAAGCACATTGCAAACAGGGAGAATTGAAGCATGCAAATTCATGTCTATAGGGATAGCCACACCGCGGGCGGCGCAGAGCTGACTCGCCAGGTCGAGGCCGTTGTCGAGGGTGCGTTGGGCCGTTTCGGCGACCGAATCACGCGCGTGCAAGTCCATCTCAGCGACCAGAACAGTAGTCAAAAGTCCGGCGACAAGGACAAGCGTTGCGTCATGGAAGCTCGGCTCGCCAGCCTGCCGCCAATCACGGTCAGCCATCAGGGCTCGTCACTGGAGCAGGCGCTCGCCGGTGCCGCCGACACTTTGGAGAAGACTTTGAAGCGAACCTTGGAGCGAAAGGCTTCCCTATTCAAGCGAAGAGCCCGCGCGCGGGCCGAGTTCACGGCGGTCGATCCGCTGCTTCATCGCGGTGCGGAGGTCGGGAATCAGGACGAGTTCTTGACACTGCTGCGCCCGCTGCTAGGCCACCTGAGCGATCACGCCACACGCGAGTTGCGGATGCTCGAAACAAATGACCTGCTGCCTCGGAACCAGGTGGCCGCCGCCGATTTGATGAATGAGATGATGGCTCGCGCCTGGCTGCGGTTTGCCGACCGACCGCAGGAAGTGTCGCTCGATTTGTGGCTAGTAAACCTGCTGGACGAAACGCTCGACGAAAAGATCAAGCCAGAACTGCGAATGAAAAAATCCTTGGACCAGCACGCCGACGAGATACATTCGGAAGATTTGCTCCAAGTGGACGATCAGGAATGGTGGGTCTGGCTACTCGGCGAAGACGAAACGATCACGCTCGGCGACACGATCTCCGGCGGCGATCGCGCCACGGCAGCAGAGCAGCATGACGCGCGGGAGCTGAAAGACCGTATGCATGCCCTGCTCGGCGTGCTGCCGAAGGCTCAGCGCCAGGCGTTTGTGCTCAGCGTCCTGGAAGCCTACGAACTGTTCGAGATCGCCATGATTCAGGACCGGCCCGAAACAGAGGTTCAGGCCGACATTGAGGACGCACGCAACAAGTTGCGAGCGCAACTGTCCGCGGATGCCCAATCGCACACAGCGGCGTCGCCCGCCGCTCTAGCAGCCGGTAGCACTTTGAAAACCTGAAATTGGCGGGCCATGTCGTTTCGTGCCCGCCCGCTGAGACTGAGTTGCCATCACTATAAAGGATCTTTCATGCGTCAAATCACCACCGACCAACTCCCCGGCCTGTTGGTCGCTCAAAACCCACCCTGCATTTCACTCTACCAACCAACGCACCGGCAGCACCCAGACAATCAGCAGGATCTGACCCGCTATCGGAACTTGCTGGGCGAAATGGAATCGTCGTTGCGCGAAAAGTATCCAACGCGGGAAGTCCGAGCGATCCTGGAAAAATTTCAGGATCTCGCCCGCGACAACGAGTTCTGGAATCACCGGACGGACGGGCTGGCCATTCTCAGCTCGCCAGAGATGTTTCAAGTCTTCGAGCTACAGCGTCCCGTACGGGAGTTGCTGGTGGTGGCCGACAGTTTTCACACGAAACCGCTGATCCGAATTCTGCAGTCGGCCGATCGTTACCAAATCTTGTGCCTGACCCGCCAGGAGGCCACGCTCTATGAGGGCAATCGAGACGCCTTGGATCCGGTAGAACTGACGAACGTCCCTTCGACCATCACCGATGTGCTGGGCGACGAACGAAGTCCGTCGACACAGATGGTTGGCTCCTACGGTAAACGGTCAAGTGGAGGCGGTGCGGTCGCACATCACGGTCACGGACCGCTGACTGATCTGGCCGAAGCCGACGTGCTCAAGTTTTTTCGGGCGGTTGATCGGGGAATCCTGGAAAACCACTCACGCCCGTCCGGCTTGCCGCTACTGCTGGCGGCGTTACCGGAGTCGCACGAACCGTTCCGGCGCGTCAGCCACAATCCATTCCTGTTGCCCGACGGGATCCCGACGAATCCCGACGCTCTCAGTGTTGATCAGTTGTGCTCGCTGTCGTGGACCCATATCGAACCGTCCTACCTGGCCCGCTTGGAGGCGCTGAAGGATAAATTCCACGCGGCGCGATCTCGACAGACCGGGTCAGCCGATCTCTCGGACGTCGCTAAGGCGGCGGTGTCCGGCAGCGTGGAAACACTTTTGGTCGAGGCGGATCGAGTCATTCCCGGTGTTCTCGACCGAACCACTGGGTCAATCCGCGCTGGCGATTCGGAAGATCCGCATGTGGATGACATGCTCGACGACCTCGCCGAGTTAGTATTGGCCAAAGGTGGTGAAGTCGTCGTCGTTCCGACGGAGCGGATGCCGGCCGAATCGGGATTGGCGGCGATCTTTCGGTTTTAAGAAGTTCACAAGAGCGTCAACATTGGAATTCTGGACCGCGGTCGAAGGACTTGCGAATCGTTGTGACTGGAAGAACTCTAAACAAGGAGCTTTGACATGTCTCTCAAATGGTATCGAATGCCGCGCATGGTCGTGCTCAAACCGAGCAATTCGGTGCTCGAAGCCGCCCGAGCTATTGAGAAAAACAACATCGGCGCGGTGATCGTGCAGGACGACAAGCGTGTCGTGGGATTGGTGACCGATCGCGATCTCGCGGTTCGCGTGTTGGGGAAAGGACTCGATGCCAACGCGACCACGCTCGCCGACGTGATGACGTCACCCATCGTGACGCTTTCCCCCACGGACAACCAGAGCGACGCGATTCGGCTGATGCAGCAACGAAACATTCGTCGCATTCCTCTGGTGGAAGCGGATCGAATCGTCGGTATCGTGACGTTGGACGATCTGCTTTTGGACGAAGCAGCACCGCTGGAACAACTTGCCGCGATCGTCGAAGCCCAGATCGGCGATGGAGGTCCGATGCCGCCCCGCTTGCCGACGGCACGACGAGGCGCTGCACGAGCCCAAGCGACGTATGGGCGTATGCTCAACGCCTTGCGGGATCATGCCGAGCTGGAAACGTCCGAACGGGCGGAGATGGCGCTCGAAATCGTTGTCGGCTCGATCGTAAGGCGTCTTCCGCCAAACGAGGCGAAGAACTTCATGGCTCAGCTTCCTTCGCTGCTTCAGCAAACTTTGCGGGAGTTGCCGCCGGGGCCGGACAAATCGATAACGCGACAAACCATTGAAGCCGAACTAAGCGAGCGGCTAGGCGCGGACAAGACGCACGCGTGGCAAATTGGGACTGCCGTGGGCGATATTGTTGCCGAGTCGGTCAGTTGCGGCCAGATGGAGGACTTGCATGGGCAACTTCCGGATGGCCTGCGCGGCATCTTCGTGGGCGACTGAGCTGAAACTGGGAATGCCGAATAAGCCTCAGTCTGGACCTTTAACAAATGGAAACAACCCTACTTCATAAAGAGTTGCCATGTTTCGCCTAATCCAAGTACCGTTGGATGGATCGCCGTTCGCCGAACATGCGCTGCCGCTGGCGGTTGGTCTGGCGCAGCGAGACAGGGCGACTCTTCACGTCGTACGCGTGTACGTACCGATTGCCGACGTTTATCTTTATCGACATGGGCCTTTGTATGCTAATCTGGATCAGGAGTTGATGGAGCACACGTGCAACAGCCTTGATGCGATTGTCACGAGTATCGCGGAAAGCACAGGCTTCCGCGCGACGCCAGTGCCACTCAGGGGGGCGGTTGCCGAGACGATTGTCCAGCACGCCTCCACAAGCGGTGCCGACTTGTTGATCATGACAACGCAAGGGCGCGGTCCGCTGTCGCGCTTTTGGTTCGGCAGCGTCGCCGACTCGCTCGTTCGACAATCGTCGATCCCGATTTTGTTCGTACGACCGCAAGAAGAGACGCCCGACTTTGCCCAACCGCCGACGGTCCGGCACGTGCTGATCCCGCTGGATGGGTCGCAGCTCGCCGAACAAGCCCTGGAACCCGCGCTGAACCTGGGGAACGCTGACCAAGGCGAATACACGCTGCTGCGAGTCGTCCCGGCGATACTACCCGCTGCCTATGATCCCATCAGCGGGCGTGTGAACGTGGGGCTATACACATCGTGGCATCAACAACTGAACGACTTGAAACGCCAACTCGAGGGCGAAGCACAGGATTATCTCGAACAGCTCGCGGAGCGGTTGCGGGCGCAGTCGTTGCAGGTACATACTCGCGTGATGTCGCACGAACAACCGGCGACAGCGATTCTCGACACGGCTTCGAGCCTGGGCACCGACGCCATCGCCCTGACGACGCGCGGACAAGGCGGACTCAAGCGTCTGTTACTCGGCAGCATCGCTGACAAGGTGCTACGCGGTGCCACGATGCCGGTATTGATCTGCCCACCGGTTAACGAATCGATAGCTATCGGTGATCGGCCGAACTCCCAAAACTAATTCCTTTTGGTGCAGTGGCCGTAACTTGCTCTCTCTCCCTTGCGTGTGTTTGATCCTGGCGGGGGTGGCTGTGGCGGAGTCTTCGACGCCACGGCTGATTGGAGTTCATGGTAAGCCGGGGCTTCGTGGCGGGGTGGCTGTGGCGGAGTCTTCGACGCCACGGCTGATTGGAGTTCATGGTAAGCCGGGGCTTCG
>CAUJKL010000061.1 GCA_963204995.1 Planctomycetota bacterium
GGCCCGCCCGGTTCCATGACCATCTGGCGAGGCATGCGCCGCATGGAGGCTTACGCTGACGCCTTCCAAGCCTTCCAAGCCTTCCAAAAGACAAAATTGAGATGTGGGGGATAAAGAGGGATGAACGCCTGGGCTTTTTTCGTGGAAACGCCAGGAATCGCAACACGTTGCGGTTCGGCATGTCTCTCTCGGCAACGCCTCTGTTTGTCGCGCGCGACATCCGTCCGTGGTGTCGTCGTGCCGGATCGGGTGGTCGAAACGCCCAAACTCTCTTTTGTCTCTGTCGCGCCTGCCGTTCGGGTTAAGAGGAGTTTCGCCCCGCTATGCGGGCCGAAACCTCCCGTTTCGGCCCGGTAGGCGGGGCGAACACTGGGCGACTGGCAACCGATGATACCGCCGCCGCAATTCTGGCCACGCTCGGCTCCTTCTGTCTCGCGCCGCGTGGGTTATGGAAGGTTGCGAGCGCTCTTTCGCTCGCAACTGGCAACTGTATCCGCCATGCGAGAGGCGTCGTTTGCGCTCGCCGCTGTCCTGCGGTTAGCGAACCACGTCTGCATGCCACTCTCCGTGTCCGCACGTGGCCTGACTTCAAACGTCGTGCGGCGAATCAACAACCTCGCATCGGACCGAGTTCCGCTCGGCCACGCTGGTCGCCATGTGCCAAGCCGCAAACTCTTGTCGCTAACCAACCCGGCGCGCGATTCACGCTGCAAGTCGACTTCCAACACACGGGTCGAAAGCATTCGCCGGTCGCGACGTTGCAGCGCGCCGCGTAGCACGATCCACAAACGCGCCAATCGTCGCGTGGGATCGAAGTCCGCACCGATGGCGGACATCGCGTCATTTCGAACATCCAATTTGTCAAAGATCATTCGAGTGTGGCTCGCGTGTTCACGCGTTCTTCGTTCGTTCGCTGCTTTGTGTTCGATTTTTCTTGCCAATCCATCCCTCACTTGGGTTCCGTCAAAATCGCTGGGCCAACAAACTGCCTATTTCCCCAACTCCTGCGCGACTTGCGGCGGCAGTTCGATGCCCTCCATACGGTTGTGGCGGTAATTCCATGTCGACTTAATCTGTTCTGCCGTCAAGCCACGGCAGTCCCGGAAGCGAGCAAAGGAGATAACGGCATCGTCGAACTTGCAATCGTCCAAGTCACACTTGGCAAACATGGCATAAGAAAGCAGTTGGCGGGAGAAATCAACTCCAGCAAAATCGCTGCTCCCAAAGCGACACCCGTGCAAGTTGCCAACTAAATAACTCTTCGTCTCTGTTAGCGCTTCTCGATCCAACCATCGACCGGCATAAAGGTTGTAAATGTCGACTTGGGACGCGTCCACGCTTGGCATCGGGCCAGAGATCACGCTGGATGCGATCGACCCCTGGAAATCAACATGCCCCAGGAACTCGGTATTAAAAAACTTGCAGCCGCTGATGGTCCCTGAAGTCTCCTTTTGAAATCGTTCAAAGTTGAGACGACAGTCGTGCATCTCAATCTGATAAAAACGTGCGCCGTCGAAACGTGTCGTGCTGAGATCGAGCCCGTAGAACTTGGTGCGCAGCAATTGAAATCCCCGCAGGTCCAGGGTCAATGAGTCTTGACCGGCGTCGCGAATTGCGATTTCACAATCGTTTAGATTCTTGTTCTTGAAAGACCAAGTCGACTTCCATTGCTCAAGCGACAAGGGAAGAGCGACACGATAGTCTGTATCTCTCAATCCATTTAATGCCGCACCCGTGAAGTCGTTCGCGCCGAACTCGCAGTCATCAATTCTAAAGCCATCAAATACAGCTCGACGGAACGTCGCGCCAGTAAGATTGCATTGACGAAGCGTGACTCCGTTCAAATTGCAGTCGTCAAAACTGGCATTCGTGAGATCTTGCCCTACAATCTCCGACCCCCACAGCCGGTGTCCGTTACCGACCATTCCCGGCCCAACTTTTAGGTCGCCCGCCCACGGACCCAACACGATCTTAGGCTGATAAGTGTCTGCTCGGGCAACTGCGAAACTCCATAGCACAACTGAAAGTACGACCGACGTATTCGCGAAAGGCATTCGATATGAAAACATCCAGTATCATCCTCCACTATGCCGCGCACACTCTAGCATTTGTAGTGCAAAAAGAGCTTTCATTGCTCGCCCGTGCATTCCAATACAAATCTCGCTCCGATCAAGAGGTCTTCGCTACCGGTGCGTTCGACGCACTTGCGATCGACTATGCTGAAGGTACGCGGTAGAGATTCCGAAGGCATTCCTTTAACGACTCTTAGCTCGATGTTAGCCAGTTCTGGAGTATCGCACGCGTCGGCACAGTACTCTCCGAGGTTTCCCAGCATGTCATACAGCCCGAACTTGTTGGGCTCTCGCGTCATGGCAGGAGCCAGTGGGCCGGCATCCGACGGCAGGTTGTCGACAACTTTCGCCGCCAACTCTCCTCGAACGTCTGCACCTCCCGCACAGGCATAGGTCCACTCCGCTACAGTCGGCAAGCGATAGTCGTATTTCTCGTCGATCTTTGATAACGCAGCGGCCAAGTTGCTGGCTTCGTTCCAGCTGTCGAGCGCAACGGGATAGTCGAGATCGGATTCGTCGGTGGAAGCTGCCTGGGCGTCTGCGTCTTTCAATTTCGATTCCAACGCGCGAAGTTGTCGATACGTAAACTCTGTCCGCTGTAAGCAAAAACTGCCGAGCTCCTGCATCTGCCCGTCGGCCGCAGCGTGGACTCCCGCGGGAATTCGCCGAAATGCCATTCCGAATTGATTCGTCACGGTTTCATTGCCTGCATCGGTGCGAGGTGCATGTTGTGGCTGACAACCGCAGACCGCTTGCATGAGGGCCATCGCAAGGACAATGTGAGCGCGGATCATCGATTTGACACCATGTTCAAATGTGATGCCGTTGTTGCTACTGAACATCCATCTCTGTGAACACGACACCGCTACCCCAGTGTGATTGCAGCAAAAATTGGCCTAACGACAAGTTCGCATCGTCATCGCTATAGACTAGCGCACCGTTTACCTTCACGCTCAAGGCAGCGCCGTTGAAGGTAATCTCCATGTGCCCGCTGCCACGATTCATATTTGATTGCAACGCCGCAATAAAATCAGCCGACTCGCTGGGAATGCCCGTAAAATCAGAGAAGTTATCGTAGTCTGTATCTCCATATCGCACTCCGGTCATTAGCGTTGTCAATCCTTCATCCTCGAAGTCATGCTCCCCGCCAAAAATGTTTCGCATGATGTCTACGATCCAGCCATTCCCGGTGTGATGCCTGAAGTGAGAAGAGGCTGCCGGGAACCAGTTTTATTGGAGTGGTGTTTTGGGGCTCTGGAAGGGTGGGGCGAATTGGGCTGCGATGGGTGCGAATGCTAACTCAACTAATGCCTGGAAT
>CAUJKL010000062.1 GCA_963204995.1 Planctomycetota bacterium
TGTATACTACACCCTTTCGGCGCTATTCGGTGCGATACGTGCGATATATGCGATTGCCGAAAAACGAGTTTATCCAGCAAAACCAAGGAAATGCGGTGTTTCGTCGAAATGCCAAGATGTTTCAGTTCAACGCTCAATCGACCCCTCCGAGTACAGACCGGTTGTTTTCAGGCAAGCAATTCCATTGCGTCATTACGGAGCGTGCGCCACTTCGCTGTGAGCCCGCGTGCCGAGTGCGGCCCACACGATGGCATCGATCGTCTCGTGAACCATCGAGACGTGGCCGTCGGCAAAGCAGACTTGCGCGCCTCCAGGGTGGCGACTGCTAAAGCAAAGTTCCTTGGCGTCGATGAACGCACTGGGGTCAAAGATCGCATTGACCGGCACGGCCGTTGAACCCACCGTTTCGGAGACTTCCGAAGGGTTAATGCTGGGCGAACCGATATACCAATGGTCAACAATGTGGATTGTTCCACCGTAGTCGATACCCTGCACGTTGATATTGAACTCGGCTTCACCAATCGCCACCGTCGAGGAAGTACCATCCAGCACATCGGCCATCCGGGTGTCGCTGCTGTTGTAGAAGATCCCATCCAAGTTGAAATTACTGGCTCGCGGATCTGGGCCGGATTCGCGAGATGCAACGCCGGTTGCACAGCCTAAATAATTCGACGGCACACGATCGGTAATGCCTTGCAATGTCATGTGCTTGGCCGCCGTCGATGAAGGACACCGGAATGCCGAAAGAAAAGTGGCACAGGCCAATTCATTGGGGCTCCCATCAACATCCCAGGGTGCCCCGAATTCGATCGTATTGAATAACGGGCCTTGCTCCAGCTGCGGCAGAAGCATCGAACTCCAGAACGGTCCGCGGGGTGAAGTGGCAAGGTTCTCCAGCAAAAATCCCGGCGGAAAGCGACGATGGACGTCGTGATAGTTATGCGTCGCAATCACCAGCTGATGCAAATTGTTTCCGCATTGCATCCGCCGCCCCGCTTCGCGAGCGGCCTGGACCGCCGGCAATAGCAACGCCACAAGTATCCCAATGACGGCGATCACCACCAACAGCTCGACGAGCGTGAAGCCTTGCTTACGCGATATCGCCATCTCGTTTCCCCCTGTAATTGCCGGCCTGGATCAGTGGAAACTGCCGAGCCACCAAGAGTCGTTGAATGCTCGATTGTAGAGTCCCGCGAATGCCGAATGCAACTCAGGAAGAGCATTTTAGGGCGTCGATCTGGAGGCGGGCGGAACAATGGAATTCGCCTGGGAACCGAACACAAAGTCATCAGACTTCGATTTTGCCGCGTCGCCGATGTCTCGCGGCTTCAGCTACTCCACCCAATTCGCTGACTACCGCACCGTTCGCATGTAGCGCAGAAATTCTGTGTTCAACTTCTCCAGGTCGTCGCCGAACGCCGATTTGAACTGCGCCAGGCGAACTTCTGGCTCGTCATAGCGCAACGGGCGTTTCTCCGAGAGTAGCTGCATGTACTCCAGGTATTCCCTGGGATGCTTGCGGATCAGGAAGTAGTTCAGCGACCAGGCCTCGGCGTAGGCGTCGCCAGCCAATCGAGGGTCGCGAAATCGATCGTCGTTGGAGAGCAATGTCACGAGCGAATCAGAAGGCCGGTTCCGCACGTAACGGCTGAACTCCTGCAGCCGCACTTGATTCACTCCGCCAATATTTCGCCAGCCCTTCGAGCTGCGAAGGTCGGGCGTCTCGAAATAGATCGCCACTCCCTCGCTAACCCATAAGGGAATGTCGGCGTAACGAGTTTGCAGTCCGCAGTTGAAGGCAATCTGATGCGTGGCCTCGTGAATCACGGTGGCCACGGTCCGTTCGGCACCGGGTCGCATTAGCAACTGATTGATGTGAGCCGCTGTCGATCCCCGCGCGTCGCCACCCCCATCGGAACCTGTCAAGTCATACATGACGACTCGATTCGAACGCAGGCTGTAGTAGCCGATGATCTTCGACGTCGAAGCGCCCAACTCCGGGCTGGCGTACGCGGCATAGCTCTGTTGATCGCCGAACACCAGCGCAACCAACGGCATCTCCGGTTCGCTCAGCTTGAATCCGCGATTCTTCCAGTAAGTGTTAAAGGCCAAAAAGAGCCGTTCATAGAGCGAACCACACCATTCCGCATAGGCCGACGAAGTGTTGTAACAGACTAGATAGTGAGCTGTTTTGTGGATGCGGAAGCCATCGGGAAACTCCTTCAGCAACTCCTCGCTCATCTTCTCTTCATCGGCGGGCGCGAAAGGGACCGCATCCGAATCGCGGCTGACAATTTCGTCGGGAGTAATCGCCCACAGCACACCGCGCGTGTCCTGAATCAGCAAGCCACCGTCGACCGCTTCGACGACGATCTTTCCATCTACATGAATCGACTCGCCATCACGCGTGAGCGAAACATGTTCGATCGCCAGAGCGGAATTGCTAATCAACGTAACGAAAACACAAGTGATAAGTCGGAGGATTCGGTGCATGGGCTCATTATACTCTGTGATCTGAATTCGCCCGAGTCTCATTTCTCCGTGGCCGCATTAGCCACAGTATCAGGCCGCCTGTTGCTGCAAAGCACCAGACGGTTGTCAAGCAGATTCCGGCGACTTGATCATCGACCCCCGAGTGTAACAGACCGAAGACACGCACGGGAATCGTCGTGATTCCCGGCGGGACGACGAGAATCGATGCCGCCAAATCTCCCGAAGCAATCGCAAATGCGGCGAGCCCAGCACTCGCGACTGCTCGCCAACGACTCGGCATTCCAATCCGCATAAACCTTGCCATCGCCCCAGCTCCCTCGGTACTTGCACTTTCCAGCAGTTCGTCCGCGACCGTGCGAAACGCGTACCACAAGATCAAGATCGCGATCGGCAACGCTTTTACGAACATGGCGAGCCACGGGGCAAAGATCGTTCGGTCGTAGAGCCACACCAGCAAGTCAGAATCCTCGCGATTCAATAACCAAATGACCGACAAGCCGATCATCGGTCCAGGGATCGCCAAACAGACAGCGGCCGAGGTGACGGCAGGCAGGGTTCTCAGCGTTCCACGGCGCGCCAACCAGCCCAGCGGCGTCGCCACCACCACGGTCGCAGTGGCTGCGAGACTCGCGATGAGCAGCGTCCAACCATGCTCCTCGCCGAATTGCCCAGGGCTGTTGGACACAATCCGCAAAAACGACATCAGCGACCAGTGCCGCACGCGAGTACCGTCGAGTTGTTCAACGACGAGCCCAGCTTTGTAGACCACATTCAGCAGCGGCGTGCCGACTAACACGAGTACCAACAGGCCGACGACGAATGCCACCGGCCAACGCCAGCGACCAAGTCGAAACACTCGCTGCGGAGCGTGACTGGGAAAATGCTCGGGCGGAACCAATCGCGACAGCAGCACCAGAGTAATCGCCACGAGACTGCTCACGAACACAGCCGTCGCAACGCCCGTGGGTCGCAACGGTTCGAGCGTATTAATCGCGCCGACGAATGGGACGTCGATATAGATCTCTTCCGCAAAGGTTCGCACGCGGTAGAGATCGGTGACCGTCATCTCGGTTCCTACGGTCACCAGAATCCACATCGCCGCGAGGATCAGGAACGGTGCCGTGCGCCGAGCCGTTACGTGGAAAAACACGCTCAACGCCGAACCGTCCAGCAACGCCGCCTCTTCGAGTTCCGGTTCCACTAACCACAAACCCAGCCCGGTGATCAGAATCACCCACGGAATCGCCGCCACACCATGAATCCAAATCGCCGCGCGCCAGCCATCAAGAATCGGCGTTGCCGCGGAACCGTGAGCGAACGAGTACCAACCTTGCTTTCCGAATCCCGCATCCCAACCGGCCGCTTGCAGATAAATCGGTACGAACAGCATCGAGCCGAAGACGACCAGCAGGATCGTGCGTCCGGGAAAATCGGTTCGCAGCAACAAGAAGGCCAACGCCGCCCCGATCGGAACCGCGATGGCCGTCGCACCGCTTGCCAGCACGACGGTGTTTCGAATCAACAGCCAGGCACGTGGATCGACGAACATCGTCGCTGCGACCAGCATGGCTGCGAGACAAGTCGCAGCCGCTCCCATCCACGACAATCTCGAACCTCGTTCAGGCATGACACCCGCCAATTTCGACAGCAGCGAGATCCGCCGGTTCAATACTCGCGAGGCGTCACACGGCTTTGCACTCGAATCGGGAGTCCCTGGATGCGAAGGAAGCCCTCGGCATCGGTTTGGTTATACGAGCCGCCACCTTCCATCGTAGCGATGCCCTCGTCGTACAAGCTGTTCGGGCTGGTCCGACTGTCGACTTGCAGGTTACCCTTGTAGAGGTTCAACGTGACTTCGCCCGTGACATTCTTCTGGGCTTGATGGATGAAGGCCAACAAGGCATCGAACTTGGCGGCGTACCAAAAGCCGTAATACACCAACTCGGCGACTTCGGGGGCTAGGCGGTCTCGAAGATGTGTCAGGTCGCGGTCCAGTGTCAATTGCTCCAACACACGATGCGCGTCGTACAGGATCGTCATGCCCGGAGCTTCATAAACGCCGCGGCTCTTCATCCCGACGAAACGATTCTCGACCATATCGATCCGCCCGACACCATTACGCCCGCCAATCGTGTTGAGTGTTTTTACCGCTTCAAGCGCTGAAACTTTCTTTCCGTTGACGGCCACCGGGATACCCGCCTCGAAAGCGATCGTCACCTTCTCGGATTTATCGGGCGCTTGCTGAGGCGACACGCCCATGCCGAAGTCAACCAACTCGACACCGTTGACCGTCAAATCTTCGAGCGCGCCGGCTTCATAACTGATGTGCAGACAGTTCTCATCCGAGCTATACGGTTTTGCCGAACTGACTTTGATGGGAATGTTTTTCTGTTCGCAGTACGCGATCATCTGGCTGCGGCCTGGAAACACCTTGCGGAACTTTTCCATTCGCCAAGGCGCGATGACTTTCACGTTTGGATCGAGTGCTTCGGCGGCGAGTTGGAAGCGGCATTGGTCGTTGCCTTTGCCGGTCGCTCCGTGGGCATAGGCATCGGCACCAACTTCGCGAGCCACTTGCAGACAGACTTTCGAAATCAACGGTCGGGCAATCGACGTGCCCAGCAGGTAGATGCCTTCGTATTTGGCTTGCCACTGCATGACGGGAAAGGCGAAGTCGCGGCACATTTCTTCCTGAGCATCGACGATGCGAGCGCTCTTGGCTCCGGCCTTATGAGCCTTATCAAGAATCGCCTGCCGGTCTTCGCAAGGCTGACCGAGATCGACGTAAACCGCGTGAACGTCGTAACCTTGGTCCATCAACCAGCCGAGAATCACAGACGTATCAAGACCGCCAGAATAGGCGAGAACACAACTCGGCATAATCAGTTTCCTTGCGAAGGCTTCTTCGGAGACGCGAAACAACGATTTTGGTTCGCTTATCGCCAGCAGGCAAGGGGAGTGGGGAAGAGTGCCCGGACTGCCGCTTGGAAACTCGCCGAAACAACGGCCAACACGGCTTATGACACCGCCGTCCTGAACGCCGACAACGCATTTGCAGCAGAGGAGACGGCCGCGACGTTGGATTACGACGCCGCGATTGCCGCCGCACGCGACGACTGGAATGTTGCCACATCCAACGCCTTCGCCGATCATGAAAATTCCATCAGCGTCGCCACGGCAATTTGGCAGGCCTCGGAAGTTGCGGCGCGAACGATGTTTGAGATCACGATGACGTTCACCATTCAGGTCGCGCAAGCGGCGAGTGTGTTGGCCGAATCTAATCTGCAGCTGGCGTTGAGTACGGCGCGCACGAACGCCGACGTCGCCGCCGAAACCGCCTACTTAGCTTTGGAGTCGGCTCTCGGCGGGAGTACATCCATGACGACTACCTTTGCGGCAATCAGCAATAGCGGTTCAAATTCCGCATCGTCATGGGGCTGGGGAGGGTTCACCATCGCGGGGGAATTTTTCAAAGGAATGGGGCAGGGTGTGCTAAACACCGTGAACGGAGTCCAGGACGCGCTCATTGGTATGGCGAACATTCCGGCCGCGGGAGTCAACATGATCGCCTTTACGGAAGAGCAATTGGGGATTATCAACCCGGAAGACTCGATCCGCATTCCGTACATTCCGTCTCCGGACTGGAGCCGCGATATGGTGGTACATGAATCGGATAGTGTTCACGGGTGGAGTAAGTTCGTCGGAGGTACGAGCGCCGTTTCGCTATTAATGACGGTTCCAGCACTTAGCCTTCCCACACTTACACCGGGAATTGGATGGTATCCGCGAACCCACGTCGCATATCGCGTTGGAGCCACCTGGTTGGACGGTGGAACGGGGGTCATGACCTCGAAGGCACCAGTATGGGTGGAAGCTGGTATACGCTTCACTCTACCTGGGCTACCAATTATCAACCCAGCGGCTGCATCCTCCTCCTTCTATGCGAGCAGTTGCCTAACGGCAGCGGTTCATGCATTCTTACGTGGGTGGAATATCTTTCTGTAGGCACAAGTGGTTCGCGTATGGGATACACGAGAGACGAGTTTCCCCGACAGACCGTGTTGTCCTGGCATAGAATACTTATTGATGCGGGCTTCGAGGTTGAACTTGATCCGATGATTATTGATCCTGCGGAACTACCTCCAGACGTGAAGCCCATAGACTTTCGGAAAGGCAGCGTGAAGCGTGATAATGAAGAAGTAACTCTAATTCCCAGTTTCACGTGCCACCGTGGGGAGGAAAAAAACTTTTATGTTTTCAATCTTGGTTACTTCCTAGATTCGCCGTGCTTTCCCACCCGGAAGCGACGAGCCCGATCGATTGCACAGCATGCGCTCGCGGAGGACATAATTCTTACTCTTCGCCGTGTGGAGGCGCAGGAACCGTAGGTCGTTTCCGCCGAGCGAGCAATGACGAAGCCAATCAAGTTGGCGCACGCGTCGCGTTCACGATCAATCCGACGGAAACTCTTGACATGTCACTCGGATTGAACGTGAACCCGGCGACTTGGCGAAAGATCAGCTTGCGAACGGAGAATCATTCGCATGACGTCGTCCTACTTCGCCCGGAATCGTGGATCAAGCGGCACGTGGTGGCAGGGGAATCGACGATGATGCTGTCGGTTCCCGAAGTGGGGATCGACGGCTTAGCCGAAGTAGTATCGATCGAACCCTGTCCGGCGATTCCGGACGGCCAAGGCCGCATCGTCATCAGTACCTTCACGCACGTCGCGCCAGAGACGATTTGCATGTACTTGGAAGGCCAGCCCTGTGAAGGTGCATTGTTGTCGCGGTAATCGCTGACTGCTTATTGGGTTAGGACGGTTTTCGCCTGTTCGTTAGAATTGTCGCCTCGTGAGATTCAAGGGGGATGGATTCCTTTACACGGAGGCGACAGGGATG
>CAUJKL010000063.1 GCA_963204995.1 Planctomycetota bacterium
TTGGGGAGGTATGCAAGACACTTACACAAGTCTCATTCTGAGTCACTGGTACGGCTTGTCTGACGAGGGACAACAAGTCCTGGATAGAGCTTACCTCCGAAGTCCACTTGGCCAAACGCGAGACTCAAGCGGCGTGTATTACTATGGCACGCGTGGAGCGCTCGCTGTTTCTGCGACAGCGACGGCTGCCGCAGCAGCCGTAGGAGCGACAGAAGTAACCCTGCTAGGCAACGAGAGCGTCGCAGAACTCAATATCCTATCACAAGGTAACGTATTCAAAATTCTTTCCCGTCCGTTCAAAGGTGGTTTCCGAATTGATCCAGCACATCATGGAAAGCCTTGGGGACATGGTCATTGGTGGCGATGGTAATAAATATGTTCAAATATCCAGACTTTGAAGACGGTTCGCTGGAATGTCGACGTCGCAACGATGAAGTAGCAATTTACGGAAGTGCTGATGGCTTTCGCGCATTAGCTAAGTTGTGTGAAAAGATTTCGACGGACTCAACTCGTGAGACTCCAGAACATATCCATTTAGAGGATTGCGGGATTCTTACGAAAGATTCACTGCGGCTTACATTAGTGTGGAATAACCCAACGTAGGGGAAATCAAAAGGGAAGGATCAACGGTTCCAGGAACCGTAAACCCGTTCGCCTTATGGAGCACGCTCAGTAGCTCATTCCAACGGTCCCGGCAATCGGTGTTCGCGATCGAGATGGCCGAAGTTCGATTCGACTTCGCCCCAAGGAATGCTGCGTCGAAAGGCTTCGACTCCCGCTTGGGTGACCTGCGTGTTCCGGATGTTGAGATAATCCAGATTGACTCGCTGCGCGAGTGCGGCAAGTCCCTCGTCGCTGAGGTCGGAGTCGGGCAATTGTAACGAGCCGATGCTGCCGCAGGTGACCAGGACTCGCGCGAGACGATCCGCGCCCTCCAGACCTTTCGCTGTAATTCGATAGAACCCTGAGGCTAATAAGGGTAGCAGTTCAAGTTCTTCAGCGGACAGCGTTAGATGAGGCGGCAGGTCGATCTCGCGGATCATGAACGGCTCGACGCCATTCCACGCATTGGATGATGCCGAATTCCATGGGTCTCCCTTGTACAACCAACCACTGAATTGCCAACCACGCTCGGCCAGTTTCTGGGCTGCTTCCAGCGCGGCGTCGTGGCCCAGAATCCGCGCCGTGTCCTGATTTCCTATTACAATCCGCAAGTTCGGGTTCTGGGCTTGCAATCGTGTCACCACTTCAGGATCAAGTTCCGTCAAGCTGGCGAAATTCACGGTATGCAACTGCGAATAGGCACCCAATCGCTCGATCGACGGCACCGGCTGATCATACACAATCAGACAACGGATCGCTTTCAAGTCGCCCAGGAACGCCCACTCATCGTCAATCTGTTCGAAAGAAATCGCAAGGTCTGTAAGGGCCATCAGACTGCTCAATCTTCGCAAGTCGGAAGCTCGCAGCGACGTCCACAGCAACTCAAGGTATCGAAGTTTCGGGCATTGCGAGATATATCGGAGAGCCTGCGAATCGAAAGCAGGTGATTTAAACACTGCGGACTTCAAGCCAGGCAGTCCGGCCAGTTGATGGAGGTCACGACCGGTCCACCGCTGGTTTCCCGTGAGGGTCACGTGTGTGAGTGTGAAGTCCTCGTCTGGTAACTGCTCAGCACTTGAAATGGCTGTAGGAATATTTAGACCCGGGGGAGGATGCACCGCCACCTCGCCGCCGACTGAGAGAACCCACTCGGCCACGGCACGGTCCTGGGCGTAGGGGTTCTCGGTGGGCGCGCCGTCGCTGGTAATCGGCCACGCCATGAGCGACTCGTCCGCCCGGCCCGTTGTCAGCGGCTCGAGCCGAACACGTATCGTCTGCTCGCCGCCGGCCTGGATCGTGAACGAGTGCGTGAATGTCTCGAAGCCACCCTTGGTAACCTTCAGCGCGTGTTCTTTCTCATCGGCTCGCACTTCGATTGGTTCGTGATCCTCACCGGTCTTAATCGTGATGACCTTCTGACCATCGACCGTCACTTCCGCGCCCGCGATCTCGGGCTGATCAATTTCTAGCACAATCGTGCCAATAGGCGTACGGACTTGCAGCAGGACACCCGCCAGTAACAGCAGAGCGAACAGCCCGACCGCGCCTGCAACGATCAACGGCAGCCGCGATTTTGGCTGCGGCGTGGCTGGCGGTCTTTCCACCGTTTTGATCACCGGATACTCGTTCGTCGTCGTGACCGCAGGCAGTTGGGCTGTCCGCGCGAGCTGCCGTTGCTCGGTTTGCTCGGCGAGGTCGTGTTCGATGTCGCGGATGGCCTCGACGACTTCGACTGCCGATTGCGGTCGCTGGCCAGGGCTTCTTTGCAATAGCTTCGTGATCAGCGCCGCCAGTTTGGGATGTACGTCTGGACAGAGACTCTCGATGGGCTCGCATTCAGCCGCAGCCACTGCCATCAGCGTGGCTGTCACGTTGCCGCCATCGAAGGGCGCTCTGCCTGCCGCCATGTGGTACAGTACCGTTCCCAGGCTGAACAGGTCGCAACGATGATCGACGTGCTGGCCGAGCGCTTGCTCGGGCGACATGTACCTGGGTGTGCCGACCACCATACCTGTTTGCGTCAAGCCGGAATCGGTGTCTGCAGCGGAACGGACGAGACCGAAGTCCAGGATCTTGGCGCGATCGGATTCGCTTTCGATCCAGATATTGTCGGGTTTGATGTCGCGATGAATCAAACCTCGCTGGTGCGCCGCAGCCAGGCCCGAGGCGATCTCGTGCGCGATCCGCGAAGCTTCACGCGAGTCAAGGTCCGGCTTCCGTCCGAGTCGACCTTGCAAGGATTCGCCCCGCAAGAACTGCATCGCGATGAAAGGCACGCCGCCGTCCTCGCCGACTTGATAGATGTGAACGATGTTGTCGTGCTCGATCGCCGCAGTTGATTGCGCCTCGCGCAAGAAGCGTTGCTTGGCGGAACGGCTGGCGGCGATGGACGGCTTCATGGCTTTGAGTGCGACCTGGCGTTTGAGCTGCGGGTCTTCGGCTCGGAACACCACGCCCATTCCGCCGACACCCATCACTTGCAAAACACGGTAGCCGCCCAATCGACCGATTTCATCGGGCTGCTGCGGTGGAGCCAGGAGCGCAATTTCCTCGGCGAGGCTCGCCTGGAGACTGATTGTG
>CAUJKL010000064.1 GCA_963204995.1 Planctomycetota bacterium
GGCGACGACGCCGGATCGAGTTGAGCGGTTGGCTCAAATGATTGCGGTTTCGGGTGAGCGGATCGCTGCGAACATCTCCTATGCGTTGAGCCAGAAGAACAATCACGGAATGAGTGAAGCGGCTGGGTTGTGGACGATCGGCTTGCTTTTTCCGGAGTTTCGCGACGCCGAGACGTGGAGTAACCTCGGACAGAAGCTGCTTGAGTCGCAAGCAAAAGAACTCATCTACCCAGACGGATCTTTCTCGCAGCACTCAACGAATTATCAGCGACTTATGTTGCAGGTATATCTTTGGGCGATCCGACTTGGCGAATTACACCATCGATCGTTATCGAGCGACCTACTGCAGCGTGTTCAACTTGCCAGCGAGTTGTTGTATCAACTCCAGGACGCAGAGTCGGGCAAAGTTCCGTGCTATGGGCACAATGACGGCGCGTTGTTTTTACGCTTGAATAATTGCGATTATCAAGACTACCGACCGGTGATCCAGGCGACTCAGTTGCTGACGACGGGTCACCGTCGTTTCGCCGAAGGATCGTGGGATGAGGATCTGTTCTGGCTGTTTGGCAGTGCTGCCTTCGAGACGCCGGTCGTTCAGGCACCTCGCCGTGATCTGTCAGCAAACGTAGGTGGTTACTACACCCTGCGATCACCGGAAAGCTTTACATTCTTGCGAGCCGGCCAATTTATTCATCGTCCATCTCAGGCGGATGCGCTTCACTTGGATCTTTGGTGGCGTGGGCAAAACATTGCATTGGATGCAGGAACCTACAGCTATAATGCTCCGGAGCCTTGGAATAATCCACTTGCCGACTCGCGATACCACAACACCGTCGTCGTGGACGATGCCGACCAGATGCCGAGAGTTAGTCGGTTCCTGTGGATGCCTTGGCTTCACGCTGAGATCCTAAAACAAAAGACATCGTCGACTGGCCAGCTAAGTTACTGGCAGGGCACGCACGACGGCTACCTGAATCGCGGATTGGCGACGCGACACACGCGAAGCGTTCTTCGCATCGGGGCCGAGCATTGGCTAGTCTGCGACTACCTGGACAGCTCGGTGCAGCATGATTACCGCCTGCATTGGCTGTTATGCGACGTCCCTTTCGACGATGTAGCACCGGGAAGAATTGACCTTCGAACTCCTTCCGGTGATTTCCAAGTTCAAGTCGCGTCGTCTGCATTGCAGATGAATTCGTCATTGGTACGAGCTGCAACGAAGGGGCCTCGTGGTTGGCGCTCTGCGTACTATATGCATCGTCAGCCGGCGTTGTCAGCAGAGTATGTGGTACATGCCAAAGCCGTAACGTTCTGGACGATGTTTGGTCCGCAGGGCTTTGATTTCGATGTGTCGGGGGCGGGGCTGAGAATATGTACACGACATTGGACTGCGGAATTATCAAAGAAGACGAACGGGATCCTCCATGGCACCGTTACGGTGTCCGGGCAAATTAATGACAGTTTGGAGTTGTAATCGATGCGAGCTCTCTTAATTCATCAGGCGTTCGTCGCACCACATCACGCCGGTGGGACTCGACACTACGAGATGGCAACCCGTCTCGTGCGTCAGGGACACGAATTCACGATTGTTGCCAGCGATCTGAGCTATCTTACCGGTGAACGTGACAAAGATCTAAAGAGCGGTTGGGTCACGGAGCAGGAGTTAGACGGTTTGAAAGTTTTACGTGCGTACACGTATCCATCACTTCATCGAAGTTTCTTTTGGCGAATCGTTTCGTTTCTGACTTTCATGGTGACTTCGATTTGGGCCAGCCTCCGTGCGGGCGAAGTTGACGTCGTCATAGGCACGACGCCGCCAATCTTTCAGGCCGTGTCGGCCTGGCTCATCAGTGTGCTGCGGTGGCGACCCTTTATTCTCGAAGTGCGAGACTTGTGGCCGGAGTTTGCGATTGATCTAGGCGTGTTACGCAATCGTGGGCTAATCTGGCTGTCGAGAAAGTTGGAGCGATTCTTGTATGACCGCGCAGCGTACATTCTCGTCAATTCTCCGGCATACCGCGACTACTTACTTAACAAGGGAATTGACGCGGAAAAGATTCGGTTCATTCCCAATGGTGTTGATCCAGAGATGTTTAAAAACGCCAGTGGCCAGGACGTGCGAGCTGAATTCGGTTTGGACGAAAAGTTCCTTGCGATTTACGCAGGCGCGCTAGGAATGGCAAATGATATCGATTCGATCCTCACCGCAGCTCAGCTACTACGAGACGATGAGCGTATTCATTTCCTGCTCGTTGGAGATGGGAAAGATCGACATCGGCTTGAAGCCATGGCAAGTGGGATGGATCTGTCAAACGTCACGTTCGCTGGTGCCGTGCCAAAAACGAAGATGCCTTCCGTCTTGGCCGCGGCCGATGTGTGTCTCGCAACGCTGAGAGATATTCCGTTGTTCAAAACGACTTATCCAAACAAGGTATTCGACTACATGGCTGCATCGCGCCCCGTGATCCTCGCGATTGATGGTGTGATCCGCGATGTCATTGAAGCGTCCGGTGGAGGTGTCTATGTGGAACCGGGCCAGCCTGACCAACTCGCCCACGCGATCAAGCGGATGCTGGAGAGTAGAGAAGAGACCCGCTCCATGGGAATTGCGGGGCAGCGTTATGTCGTTCAGCATTTCGACCGAAGTCGGCATGCCGAAGAACTGCGAGATTTGTTTGTCGAAGCAACTGGAAAGGCCGCTTAAACGGAATCGCCATGTGGTATCCCCGCTATTTAAAACGGTTTGTAGATTTGAGTATCACGATTCCTCTTATTGTCGTGATATCGCCTGTGTTGATGGTGCTGGCATCTTGCATCTTTGTAACACTTGGCCGTCCGGTTTTATTTCGGCAGAGACGCCCCGGACGGAATGGAAAGCTCTTTTGGATATTAAAGTTTCGAACGATGACGGACGCATGCGATGCTAATGGACGTCTACTTCCAGACGGTGTCCGCCTCACTCGGCTTGGGCAGTTTTTGCGTTCGACGAGTCTCGATGAATTACCGGCATTGTGGAACGTCTTGAAAGGGGAAATGAGCTTAGTCGGCCCGCGCCCTCTGCTGGTAGAGTACTTGGACTTGTACACACCCGAACAATCACAGCGTCACCAAGTCGTACCAGGCATGACGGGCTGGGCCCAAGTCAATGGACGCAATGCGATTGATTGGGAGACTAAATTTGAATTGGATGTTTGGTATGTGCATCGCTGTAGTTTATGGCTCGATCTAGCAATCCTATTCAAAACGTTTGTGAAAGTCGTGCGCCGAGATGATATCAACGCGGTGGGGGAAGCAACCACGAAAGCATTCGCAGGCTCAAAGTCTGATTCGGTCACCAACTTTCGATCTGCGGCATAGTTAACAAAAGAATTGATTTACCAGGCCAAACCTCACGCTTCTCAATCAAACGCACGTGGACGGTTGCTATTGTCGCCCATAACGCCGTCGTGGTATAAGGCAGCCGACGGGATTGAATCCTCGGTATTAAAGGAATCTGTTATGAAAGAAGTTGAATTCTTCCAAGAATTGGACGAGGTTTTTGAGTTAGACGCCGGCACGATTCAGCCAAGCGACGTTTTCCGCGACCTTCCTGATTGGGACTCCATGACATTCTTGGGACTAATTGCTATGGTCGATGAAAAGACCGGAGTGACGCTTGATCCGGGGGACGTCCTGGATTGCAAATCGGCGCACGATCTTTTTTGTTTGGTCGAACAAAGACAACAGAAGAACGCGGCCTAGGTAGAACAGCGATGTCGCAGAAGCCCGAACTGCAACGGTATCCGACTGACTTTTCGGGTCGGAAGATCCTGGTCACTGGTGCTTCGTCAGGAATTGGCCGTGCTACGTGCGTATCGCTGGCAAGTCTGGGTGCCCAGTTGACACTCGTTGGACGCGATCATTCACGACTTCAAGAAACGATTAGCCAACTTGTTGGATGCAATCACCGTGTCGAAGTGTTCGATTTGTTGCATACGAGTGCAATCTGTTCATGGATGAAAAACCTAGCGGCTGAGTTGGGACCTTGGGACGGTTTAGTTCACAGCGCCGGAATTCTTGTCACTCGCCCGTTGCGTTATCTCGACTGCGATACGTTCGACGAGACGATGCAAATTAATGTCGCTGCGGCTGTCCAGTTAGCCAAGGGCTTCCGTCAGCGAGGCGTTCGCGCGGAACGCGCAAGCGTAGTGTTTTTATCGTCGATGATGGGACTTGTGGGGCAGGCGGGACTCGTGGCGTATTCGGCAAGCAAAGGCGCGTTGATCGCGTTAACGAAATCGCTGGCACTGGAGCATGCGGGCGACGGTATCCGATTCAATTGCATCGCGCCAGGTTTAGTGGAAACAGAAATGGCCCAGCGCCTGCAAAAGGCTTTGCCGCCGGGGAGTTATGAAACGCTGTTGCAAGCTCATCCATTAGGAGTTGGCAAACCCGAAGACATCGCGCACGCAATTACCTTCCTACTGAGCGATGCGGCGAGGTGGATCACTGGAACGACGCTGGTCGTGGACGGCGGATACACCGCTCAATGACAAACAAAAAAGGACTCAAAGGTGACGAAACGATTAATCATTGTTGGTGCCGGTGGCTTTGGCCGCGAAGTGCTCGGTTGGGCGCAACATATCGAACCACGGCAAAAACACTGGAAGATCGCTGGTTTTTTGGACGCCAATCCAAATGCCTTAGACGGCTTCGGAATTGACCTAGAGATCCTGGGTTCGCCCGAGACGCACAATCCGGATGACTTGGAGCTTTTTGTCCTTGCACTCGGCGACCCCGCGACAAAGCTGAGGGTAGGTGCCGATTTAGAACAACGCCAGGCTCGGTTCACGACGCTTACGCACCCAACGGCCGTGGTTGGGCCAAATTGCACAATCGGTGCTGGTTCGATCCTGTGTCCTTTTGTCGTAATCACGACGAACGTCACCGTGGGCCGACATACAATTGTCAATTTGCACTCCACAATCGGTCACGACGCAGTGCTCGGGGACGGTGTTACACTTTGCGACCACTGCGACGTCACGGGAAACACCCATCTGGGAGACGGAGTGTTTATGGGAAGCCATGCTTCCGTCCTGCCGGGAGTTCACGTTGGCCATTACGCGAGGGTTGGTGCAGGCAGCGTGGTTCTACGCAACGTACCCGACAAAACCACAGTCTTGGGAGTACCAGCAAAACCGATTTCGATCTTGCCAAGAATTCCTTCCGGGACAAAAAACGTCGCATAGTCTCAACAAGTACTTCACGAAACAATTTGCAAACTCATGATGCAGGCTACTCTCAAAGCGATTGAATACTACTTGCCTGAGCGTGTTTTGACCAACGAGGAACTCGCAAATGTCTCAAGTCAGTGGACCGGCGAGCAAATTGAAAGCAAGACAGGAATCGCAGAGCGACACATCGTCGCAAACGATGAATTCGCATCAGACTTGGCGTTCGAAGCAGCCAACAAGTTGTTCGAGCGGGGTGCCTGCGCAGCCGAAGACATCGACTTTTTGCTGCTCTGTACACAATCACCTGATTACTTATTGCCTACGACGGCCTGCATACTTCAAGATCGTCTTGGGTTGCGAACTTCGGCCGGCGCACTGGATTACAATCTCGGCTGTTCAGGGTACGTTTATGGTTTGGGGCTGGCGAAGGGATTGATAGAAACGGGACAGGCGCAGCGAGTGCTGTTAATCACTGCGGATACGTATAGCAGATTCATTCAGCCCGATGATATGAGCGTACGAACGTTGTTTGGCGACGCGGCAGCCGCGACTTTGGTCGTGGCCGAGGATTCGACGAACACTGTCCCCGCAATCGGTCCGTTCCAATATGGGACCGACGGCCGCGGGGCCGCCAATTTGATTGCGAAAAACACTGGCGTCCGCGGCGAGTCTTCAAGAAACGGTGACTCGCAGTCGCTTTACATGAATGGTCCGGAAATCTTCACGTTTACACTGAAAGCCGTGCCCATCTTGGTGAATGGCTTGTTGAGCCATGCGAATATACGCAAAGACGACGTACAAATGTTTGTCTTTCATCAAGCCAACCAGTACATGCTCGAAAAGCTGCGGCGCAAGATCGACATTTCGCCCGACAAATTTCCAATTGCAATGCGAGACTGCGGTAATACGGTTTCGTCAACAATTCCAATCGCACTCAAACGAGTTTGGCAAGACAACCAAATTCGTACAGGCGACCGGATCATGCTAGTCGGCTTCGGCGTCGGCTATTCCTGGGGCGCAACGCTGATTCGATGGGAAGCAGATTAAGGAGTTGAGATGTCAAGAGAACGACTAGACGATTTTGCCATTCATGGCGGCCATCCAATTTCGACAAAGCCATTTGCGCCCTGGCCGTTTTTTGACGAGGAATTGATTGCAGTCGTCACGGACGTACTGAGGAGCGGTCGAGTCAACTATTGGACCGGCGAACAGGGGCGATTGTTTGAAAAAGAGTTTGCGGAATACGTACAAGTGCCACACGCCGTAGCGGTCGCCAACGGGACTTTGGCACTAGAACTGGCCTTGTATGCTCTCAACATCGGTCCGGGGGATGAGGTAATTGTTACTAGTCGCACGTTCGTTGCATCGGCCAGCAGCGTAGTGATGCGGGGTGCGTTACCGGTTTTTGCCGATGTCGATCCGAGTAGCCAGAACATCACGGCCGAGACGATTCGCGCGTCAATAACTCCCCGCACCAAAGCTATCATTGCTGTGCATCTAGCGGGTTGGCCTTGCGACATGGATCCCATTTTGGATTTGGCCCACGAACACGGCTTGAAGGTGATCGAAGACTGTGCACAAGCCAACGGAGCTAGGTACAAAGGTCGAGCCATTGGCTCGCTAGGTGATGTTGCAGCATTTTCATTTTGCCAGGACAAGATTTTGAGTACTGGCGGCGAAGGTGGCATGTTGACGACACGCGACGAGCAAGTCTGGAAGCTGGCTTGGAGCTTCAAGGACCACGGCAAGTGTTGGGATACGGTGTATAAAAAAACGCACGCGGCCGGCTTTCGCTGGCTGCACAAACGATTCGGGACAAACTGGAGATTGACCGAGATGCAGTGCGCCCTCGGGCGAGGACTTCTACGGCGACTAGATGCCTGGGTTGAAACACGGCGGTCACACGCGCACTCGCTCGAAAAATGCTTTTCGCAGATTGATGCGTTGCGTGTCACAGTAGTTCCCGATGAGTTTTACCATGCGTACTATAAGTATTACGTATTCATCAAGCCGGAAAAATTGGCCTCGAGTTGGAGTCGTGACCGGATCATCGAAGCAATCAATGCTGAGGGCATCCCTTGCTACAGCGGCAGTTGTAGTGAAATATACCTAGAGCAAGCATTCGGCGATGAACTGCGACCGGAACAACGGTTACGCGTCGCTCGGCGACTCGGCGAAGACAGCTTGATGTTTTTAGTCCATCCAACTCTTACAACCGAGGACATGCAGAGCACATGCCGAGTGGTGGAACGCGTGATGCGTTTAGCTGGACGACGATCGATTGCTGCCTAGCAACTGAGCGGATTGCAGCTGTCGTGGAGCGATCATATCGCTCTATGTTGATGGCAGTCTATTATCTATTATCAGAAGCTGCGTAACCTATCGGTATTAGCCCCCTTGGCTTCCGTCAGATGAAGACTTCCGAACGATGGAACTCCAAGGCTGGCACTCAACAGTTGGAGTCAAAGCCCAGGTTCTCTCCGGCAGTCGTGCCGAGACTCAACGCGTGCATGCGAGTCGTCTGCGGTGCTGACTCTCAGCAGACAAGCTGCCACCGGGGACACCCGGTAAGTTCCAGGAATAGCGTGCAGACATAGATCTTTGTACCGTGTGGCAGTCCCAGCGTCACGGCGCGAAGATCTACTTCTGCAGCCAAGCGGTTGATTTCCGCAAGGGCTTCGATGGTCTCAGCGGGATCATTGAATCGAGGTTCGAGATGAACTTGTTCGACGGTCACTTGTGCTTGTTTGTGAATTGTCGCGGCGATCGGATCAAGACTGTCTTGGGAGCTGGGTGGTTTGATTCGACCCATCGTCAGGCTCCTACTCAGGTACAAACCCAGCAGGCTAACCTCCGCGCCTACGATCGTGCGGGTGAACGGTCACCTTGAGATACCTACTTTCAAGACGCTCACACTAAGTTCGTGCCAACCTGGCAATTTCATTGACAAATCGTCTGACTTTGTTAAATTAGTCGCACACTCCATCCCCCCCCTAAATGCCACTGCCCTAAACGGCGACGTTGGAAAAGAGCAATGAAGCTATCCAGGACAGTCGCGTACGCTGTGCGTGCAACCATTCAATTGGCACAGGAACCTTCCGACCGGCCCATCCCGTGCAGCAAGCTCGCGTCCGAGGGCAAAATGCCTGAGCGGTTCTTGCTCCAGATTCTCCGTAACTTGGTGACGCACGGAATCCTGCGTTCGACTCGTGGCGTCGATGGTGGGTATGCCCTCACTCGTGCGCCAGAGAACATTTCATTGCTGGATGTGATCGAGGCAATCGAAGGTCCGATGAATGCAGGCGAAACGACGGGAGATGGCTTCTCGGAAGAGTCGCAACTCAAACTGCGAGGAGCTCTCACCGAGATCACGCAGACCGCCCGCCAACAGTTGGAAGCGATCAAGTTCTCACAGTTGCTTGAACCGCCCCAGTCTTAGCTCGCTTGGTTTAACCGCTCATGTCAGACGACGTTTCCGCAAGGCTAAAGTTCGCCATCGAAATAGCCCGCGCAGCTGGTGCATTGACGCTGGAGTTTTTTCAGCAGAGTTCCGTCCAGGTTGAACGTAAGGGAGACGATTCACCCGTCACGCAAGCCGATCGGCAAGCCGAAACGTTAATGCGTGATCGGATCGTCGAAGCGTTCCCAAACGACGGCATCATTGGCGAAGAGCATGGCGAGGCCGAGGGGACATCGGCGTATCAATGGATTCTGGATCCAATTGATGGCACCAAATCATTTATCGCAGGAGTCCCTCTGTACAGCGTCCTGGTAGGTGTTGTGCGTAAGGGCAAGAGTTTGATCGGAGTGGTTCTTGTGCCGGGGCTCGACGAGTGTGTTTACGCTGCGAAAGGGCAGGGGGCTTGGTGGGTGAAGGGCGACGCAGACCCTCTACCCGCGAAAGTTTCCGGTCGAAAGTGCCTGGCCGATGGTGTCTTCGTCACGTCGCAGGTCAGCACGTTCGGTGAACGATCCGCGCAGGAGGCTTATCAGCGGTTGGAGCGTGCTGCCTATATCACTCGGACTTGGGGCGACGGCTACGGATACTTATTAGTGGCAACGGGTCGCGCCGAAGCGATGGTTGACCCCATCATGAACATCTGGGACGCCGCAGCGATTCAACCCGTTATGGAAGAAGCGGGCGGGACGTTCACCGACTGGCAAGGAAAGCCGTGTATCGATGGTGGCGAAGGCATTGGAACCAATGGCCACGTACTCAATGAAGTTCTGGAGATTACTCAGGACTATCCCGCTATTTCTCGCTAGTCACAGCTTTCTTGACGATGGCGTCAAGTTCTTCCAGGCCGCGGTCGCGATTCACCTCATACGTTCCGACATGGTAGTGAGCGATCTTGCCGTCTTTCCCAATGACCACAAACAGCGGCAGCTTGGCACCCGTGATGCGGGGGTCACCGAACTGGCGAATGCCGTCCACTTGGTCAGCCAAGATCGGATAGCTGAGATTCATAAAGGCGACGAGTTTTTTGGCACTCAGAATCGCCTTCGATTGCGTCTCTGGGTCTTGCAGGCGTTGGTTCACGCAAACGCCCATCACAACGACATCCTCAGAAGGACGATTGCGGAACAGAAAGTCCAGGTAGGCGATTTGGCCATAGGGCTCTTCAAGCGGTGTGTCACGATACTCCCAAAAATGCAGCACTGTCACTTTACCGTCAGTTTGTGACCAATCGAACGGCTTGCCATTCAGCTGGTGCAGTTCGGGACGCGGTGCAGCGTTACCGACCAACTTGCCTCGCATCAGTTCCACGGCACCGGCTCGGTTCTTTTGGTCCTGGGCATCGCGTTCTGCATCGCGAGCGATAGTCGCCAGCGGGCCTTCCGTGATTTTCGTTACGACACTTGGCAATTGCTCCCGCAACATGCCCAGGCGTTCATCGCTCCACTTCGTGTCACGCGTTCCCGGTACGATGCCCAGTCGATTGCGTAGCGCCAACAAACCGTCAAAGGCTGCGACACCGGCCTCCGCCTGAGTGGTGTCAAGTTGCGTGGCCGAAACCAGCTCGTATCGCAACTCATGCTTCTCGCCTTGCCCAATGAAGACGTTTTCTTTGAGCGACAAAATCAGCGGATTACGCTGATCGATCAGCATGCTGCGTTTCAGGCCGTAGCCATTGCTGACTTCGACGTTCCAGGCGGTCGTATCGCCAAGTTTTCCAGTTCCAGTGACGGCATGATCGAAGCGGTCTTCTTTCCACTGAGCACCCTCGGCGAGAGGCGGATCGCGATAGAACAGTGGGCTCATCAGTTGAATCTCGTTGGTTCCTTCCGCGCGCTCGTAGAGCAACGTCGGTTGTCCTTCCGCGTCGGCACGGCCCGCTTGGTACAGGCCGAAGCGATGAATCCACGACCAACCGCCTCGGCCCTGTTCTTCCAGCGCCCAATACACTCCCGCTCCCTTCGGTCGCACATCAGCAACCAGCAGCGAGAGCTTGAACTGTTTTTCGGTCTCGGCGGCAGATCCCTTCTCCGCCACGAAGCTGCCTTGAAAAACCAGTTGAGTTCCCGCTTCAACGGTCGCGGCTGGTGTGTTAGAAGCGAATGCTAGTGCGAGCAACAGAGCTTGCATGATCGTGGTCTCGTGTTAAAGGAACGGGAAACCGGTTAGGATCGTTCGAGAATTTAAAGCCGCCGAACAATCTATGGTTGGAAGCTGCGGCCTTGATCCGACCATAGAGGGCTGACAGGGTAAGCTGCTGCAGGGCGAATAAGGCAATACGGGTGGGATAACTGGGCATGACTTTATCGATGATTTCGCATCCATGTAAACCATCGGCGGAGCGGCGCTATTCTAGTCCGGCGAGGCGAGATTGGCGATAGCCGGGCTGCGAAGGGGAGCCGGTTGCGCTGTGACGTAAGTTTCGACGTTCGAAGTAGTTGAGTGTGGCGTCAAAAAGTGGCTTCCCCGCGATGGTCGTTGAATTCCTTGGGATAGTGTGCGGGCGGATCGGATCGAACTTTTTCTCTACGATTTTTCGACCACGCTACGAACCATGCGGGGATTAGTTGCGTAGTTAATTGCGTTGCCATCCTACCGAAAGTCTGAAACCAACGCAGGGTTGCCTCGTCATGCGAATTCAAGCTACCAAGCCGCTCTTCGCGTGGGATTGCCTGGAAGACAGTCCGACGCTCAAAACGATTAAGCAATTGCTCGACATCATTCCTGACGAAAAGTTGTTGGTGTCGCTCGAAGAGGCCCGCGGTAAAGGAAGGAACGACTACTCGCTGCGCACGCTGTGGGGCGTACTCGTCTTGAGCATTGCCTTACGACATCCCACCATCGAAGCGTGCCTGGCCGAACTGCGACGTAATGAATCGCTGCGGAAGTTGATCGATATCGAGTCGGAAGACAAAGTGCCTCGCAAGTGGAATCTGTCGCGATTCCTCGATCGTTTAGGAGAGGAGACACACCTGACGTTCTTGCATCAGATCTTCGATGCGATGATCCAACAGTTGGGCGAAGCGGTGCCGGATTTGGGACGCGACACGGCAGGAGACGCCACGGCGCTCAACGCACGTCGCAAAAAGGCGGCACGTGCCGAAGTCGAAGAAGAACAAGGCTTGCCGCAGGCAACCGGCGGCCGCAAGGAATACACGGACGACGACGGCAAGGTCAACAAAGTTGTCGAGTGGTTCGGCTTCAAGCTGCACTTGTTGGTCGATGTGAAACATGAAGTCTCGTTGTCGTACAAGATCACCGACACCAAAGCGGGCGACGGCGAAACCCTGCCCGCGATCCTGGGCGACGCTCAAGCCAACCTTCCGACGGGCCGCATCAAGACGCTGGCCTACGACAAGGCTGCCGACACCAACGATGTGCATCAACTGCTCTCCAAGGCAAACATCACACCCGTGATCCAGAATCGTTCGTTATGGAAGGAAGACCACGAACGCATGCTGCCTGGCCATGATGGCAACTCGAACATCGTGTACGACGAAGCGGGCACGGTCTACTGCTATGATCGCAAGAGCCAGCCTATGGTACGCCACAAGATGTCTTACATCGGTCACGAACCGCAACGCCACACGATTAAGTATCGTTGCCCAGCAATGCATGAAGGCTGGGAGTGTCCGATGGCGAAAATCTGCAACGCGGGAAAGTCATATGGTTTGACAGTTCGGGTTCCGCAAGAGATCGACGTGCGTCGCTTCCCTTCGTTGCCTCGCGCGACGAAGAAGTTCGAACGCCTGTACAAAGGCCGGACAGCGGTGGAGCGAGTGAACGCACGGTTGAAGATCTTTTGGGGAGCCGACGACGGAAACCTGACGGGTTCGCGGCGTTTCTTTGCGTTGCTGGGCGTGATCATGGTAGTGCATGCATCGTTCGCGACGCTGCTAGCGATGACCCCGCGCCGCGAAGGCACGCTGGGCCAAACCAAGCTCAGCCCGATCGCTCAAGCATTACATGGCAAAGTGAAGGAACGCGTTCCCCCGCGTCGTCGTCCCAAGAGCAAAGAACGACAATCCCGCCTCCGCTTCAGCGCATGACGAGTCCAGTCCCACGGCCGTTCGCTGAATCGTCGCAACCGGAGACCGACTGAAGATTCTTTCGTCGGCCTTACGGCAGCGCCCTCCTGCGCGTCTCCCGCAAATCCGCGCGTGCACACAATCCACTACGCAACAATTACCCCATCAGCGACTGCCCCCAGAAGCCCCGACAACGCAACCGGCTCTGCGAAGGGCTCGCGCATGCTCACTTCGTATGAAAATGAGAGGTTCGGTAGCGTTGCACCTCCATCCCGGCAGCTTCCGTAGGTGCCGTGATGCAAACCCCGCCTCCCAACCCCACTTATAGCAGTACTACTCATCAGTGCCGCCCAGCCGGTTTTCCATCCACAGGATCAGGCCATTGACGGGGTCGTTTACAAGTAAGTAGGAACTGCCATCTTCGCGTTCCTGATGAACTCGCAAACGCAACAGCGGAATTGGTTCGTCGACTCCGAACGATGCTGTGTCGGAGCCACCGGTAACTGCGGTTGAGAGACCAGGGTTATCTTCAATCCACGCGGCAGCTTCCGTGATTGGCGAGCCCATGGATTGTCCATCGGGGAACCCTTCTTGTAGCAATATCCAGCCAGTTCGCGGATCACGACGGATCGCAACGGTAAACGTGAATTCCTCCGGTCGAGCGAGCGGCTTTCCTGGAGTCGCAAGATGAAGTGTTGGGCCCGTTTCAATTCCGAAGGGAGTCTCGAACCAACACGATTGTCGTTCAGGTAGCCCCTCGCGTTCGATGCCGTTCAGCGAATAGCTGAAAGCGGGGCTATAACCAGCGGGGAGAAATATCCTCCATTTCCAAGTTAATGGGTCCGGGCTCTTGATCTGCTTAATTTGGATTCTGTCGCGGTCATCAATCGTCAAATAGCCCAGTTCATTTCGTAGGCTTCTGATCTCAGCGGAGGCGACAGCGATTTGATTGGTTGCCTGCCGTAGCTTCCAAGCGTTCACGAGTGCGGCGGTAAGTACGCCAACAAACGCGAGAAGAACCAACACTCGCCACAGCGAGAATTGAAACACCGGGCCCCGATATGTATTTCGCAAATTACCTCCGGCTACTTCTATTGACTGGCATTTGAAATGGGAGTCGACCCTGCCAGCCCATCACGAAAGCAGGCAGAACTTGGTTTTTGGATAACGTTTTGCAGCGATCAGGTTCGCGATGCGAACGTGAGCACGACTAACAAGTAAGCCGTGGCACGAGGGCTTAGCGACTGTCCGTCATTCGCTCAAATGCTGCTTCAAAAACATGACTTGCACCGCACGCAGATAGTCCGCGTTGTCCTTTTTGCCAAAGCCGTGACCTTCATTGTCGGCGTAGACCGTCCACACCGGTCGACCTTGCGAACGGACTTTATCCGCAATCTGCTGGGCTTCGCTAAACGGGACGCGTGGGTCGTTGACGCCGTGAGCGACCAACAATGCGGAACGGATCTTATCGGCGTTCGACGTCGGATCGATCCGCTTGAAGACCGCTTGCATCTGGGGATCTGTTTCATCGCCGTATTCGGCGCGGCGGAGGTCTTGGCGGTAGGCCGCCGTGTTGCTCAGGAAGGTCGTAAAGCTGGCGATGCCGACGATATCGATGCCTGCCTTCAGCCGGTCGCCATAGTGAATCAACGATGCCAACACCATGTAGCCGCCGTAGGAACCGCCCACGACCGCGACGCGAGACTCGTCGAGTTCCGGCTGCTGTGCGATCCAATCCAACAGCGCGCCGATGTCCTTGACACTGTCCTCGCGTAACTCGGCATTATCGAGCTTTAGATAAGTCTTGCCATAGCCGGCCGAGCCGCGAACATTCGGAGCGATGACTGCGAAACCGAGGTCGTTCACGTAGTACTGAGACGTGCCGGAAAAATACGGCTGATATTGGCTCTCAGGTCCGCCATGAATGCTGATCACGACGGGAACCTTGTTGTCGGGTGATGCAGCCCGAGGCTTGAAGTAGTAAGCCGGGATGGTTCGCTCGTCAAATGATTTGAACTGAATTCGTTGCGGCGCGATAAAAGATTCGGGATTCAATCCGCCCACTTCGCTGAACGTCCAACGCGTGAGTTTCTCGTCCGCCAGCGACAGTGAATAAGTATCCGCAGGAGCGTCAGGCCGCGAGAGTGTGAAGCCGAGTTGTTTGCCATCCGGCGAGAACTCGACCCCTGATACGATACCGAGCGGCAATGGAAGGGCGCGAGGAGTGTCGCCCTCCAGCAAGTAAAGCCGGCTTGCTCCGTCTTCATTCACGGCAAACGCAACTTGGCCGCTCTCGGGATGGACCTCTAAGTCGCTAACATCCCAGTCAATACTCTCCGTCAGCCAGTGGTACTCTTTCGTGGCCATGTCATAGCGTGCCAAACTGTTAAACTCGCCGCGAGCATCCGTCGTGATGTAGATCGATCTGCCATCGGGCGCGAAGCGAAGACTTCCGATCGCAGCTACTTTCCCATCCGGTAACGTCAGATCGGTTCGCTCGCGAGTTGCGACATCGAGCAAGGCGAAGTACGACTCGTTGATCGAGACGTAACGTCCCAGCAACAACGTCTTCGCATCATGCGACCAATCTGCCGCGTACCAAAACTCGCCTGTGGTTTCGAGGATCATTTCCATCGAGTCCGGTTTGCGCGGGTCGGCGATGTAGAGGTCCGTGTCGCGTCCGTTGCGTTTGTTGCTAGAGATAACCATCTGTTGGCCGTCGTCGCGGATCGCACCCAGCGAATTCCGCGACTGGCCATCGGTCAACAAAACGTTCGTAAAGGAGCTGCGATCAAACAGATAAACCTGGTAGTTCTCATTGCCGCCAGCACTCATGGAAAGCAACATCGAGCCATCTTCCGCCTTGGGAACGAAGCCGCCACGCACAGGCTCCTCGAAAAAAGTCACTTGCTCCCGCCGCCCGCCCGGCGTGTAAACACGATGCAATTGGGACGAGTTGGCAAATCGCGTCGAGATGAGAAGCCCATTACCATCCGGTGCCCAGCCTTGCATGTCCGCGCCGCGAATATTGTTGTACTGGTTCAGCCGTTCGAAGATCTCTCCTGGGACGACAGGAACTTCTTCCGTCGCGATGGCGGCAGGGCGTCGCGGGTCGATTTCTTCATCGGCGCGAATTGGGCTCGGCAAAACCAAGACGCACGTGATCGTGCAGAGTGCGAATAAGCGATACATATCGATTCCTGATTAATCATCTAAGAGTGATGGACGAAGTTCAAAACCGATTCGTTCCTCGCACCACGCGGCGGCTTGCAGTAATCTCGCTTCGCTGTTGTGTGGGGCGACCAGCTGTAATCCGCAAGGCATGCCATCGGTGGCAAGGCCACACGGGATCGTGATCGAGGGATGGCCAGAGTAACTCCACGGCGAATTGAACTTCGGGTCGCCGGTTGTTTCGCGACTCGGCGCGGTGGTGCTTGTGGAGGGCATTACTGCGATCGAACCGCCTGACAACATCGTCTCGACATCCGCCTGAAACTGTTGTTGATGATTGAGTGCCGCGAGGTAGGCTTCGCGAGTCGTGGCCAAACCGTCTTCGATCAGCTTCGCGATATTCGGGGCGTAGGCTGTTTTGTTGGCTGCGTGATTTTGCCGGTGATACTCAGCTGCCCCATATGCCATGACGCGATAGTGTTGTACGTGAACTTCGTCAAAGGAGGTTGGTAGACCAAACACCTGTCCCTCGCTCCACGCATCTTGCAGCTTCGCCAGGGCCAGCCGCGTGATCGAGCGGACTTCGGGAGTCGCTTGCTCCATGAAGTACGATTCGATCGCAAGGAACCGGCGGGGCGGAGGCGCGGACTCAAGCTTCTCGAATCCAAATGGATCAATCGGTTGATGATCGAATGCGTCGAGGGTGGGGCTTGCGTGCAAGCCTTCAATAAAGTTCCCGATGGCCGAAAACATTGCCGTCAAATCATTGACACAGCGAGCTATCGGCCCGGCGTGATCGAGTTGCTCGCTGAGCGGAACGACTCCATCAAGCGAGACGCGACCGAACGTTGGCTTCAAGCCGGCAACTCCACAATAGCTGGCGGGCCGAATGATTGAACCGCCAGTTTGCGAACCGATCGCCGCCATGCACATGCCAAGTGCGACAGCGGCTGCGCTGCCGCTACTCGACCCGCCGGGTGTGCGATCCAAGTTCCAGGGGTTACGAGTCGGCGGCGGATCGAAGCTGGCGAACTGCGTGGTAACGGTCTTGCCAAGAATGATTGCACCGGCATCTCGGAGATAACGCACCAGTGGCGCATCGATCTTCGCCAGGTGACCTTCGCGAAGTGGCGATCCCGCTTTGGTCGGCCACCCCGCAACATCGATGATATCTTTGATGCCAATCGGTATTCCGGCCAAAGGCCCTAGCTCGAAGCCGAGTTCGAGCATATCGGCTTGTCGCGTGGCTTCTTCCCGAGCACCATCCGCATCGACCAGCACCCAGGCGTGAATGCGATCTTCGTACTGCTCGATTCGTGATAGACAGAACTCAACGAGATCCACCGGGCTGATCTCGCCGGCGCGGATCTGCTCAGCGGCTTTCGCAATCGTGGGGAGTGACGATATCATGGGAGTAGCTTATCGTTTTCCATGTCGGGCGAACACTCGGTTCGTGGTGCCTGCGACGAGAAGTCCATACGCTGGACTCTCGTTTCCCAGTTGGTGACATTCTTCCAAGGAAAGCTCCCTAGATGTCGAGCAGTAACAAATTTCGCGACGAACTCGTCGACCCGACCGCACAGATCGCTCCCGGGGCGATCGTTCTCGGTGATGTGACGATTGGTGCTGAATCGAGTATCTGGTTTAACGCGGTTGTACGGGGGGACACGGAAGCGATTCGCATCGGCAGCCAAACGAATGTGCAAGACTTGTGTATGTTGCACGCCGATGCTGGGTTCCCGTGCGTTCTCGGTGATCGTGTTACCGTTGGTCATGCCGCGATTGTTCACGGCGCTACCGTCGAAGACGACTGTATGATTGGAATGCGAGCCGTGGTTATGAATGGAGCGAGGATTGGCAAAGGCAGCCTCGTTGGGGTGGGCGCTGTCGTTACGGAGGGAACTGAAGTGCCTCCCGGTTCGGTGGTCATGGGAGTTCCAGGGAAAGTTCGCCGTGAAGTGACAGCAGCCGATCGCGAGCGAATGGCTGGTGCAGCGCTGCACTACGTCGCACAGGCCAAGAAGCTTCAAGAGTAGAATCACATAGGCCGGACCAAGCTTGCGCAGTTCCGGCAGCGTTTATGCAAATGCCGGAGCTGCGAAGACTTGTTCCGGCCTACTGAGAGAGAGTTCATGCCAGAGACAGCCACTCAGCCAATCGCATCCACGACACCAGCGATCGCACGTCGAGCGACCGATCAATCGTTGATTAAATCGATCACGCCGCGGGGTGGAGCGGCCGTCGAAGTCGGAGCGATCACGGCGTTTGTCGGACCCAACAACTCAGGGAAAACCGAGACACTACGTGACATCTTGCGATTGGCCGCGAACTTCGATCCGTTGGCGGTTGATCGTTCGAGTGAAGAGGGGCCTCGACCGATCGTGCTCAGCGATTTGAACTTCGTGCCCAAGTTGTCGCTCGAACGCATGCTGCATGGTTTGAAGGTCGTCGATCCGAATTCGTCGGAAGGGACGATCGTGCAAGGCATCGGGCCGGACTTGAAAACGCCGCAACAGCGTGCAATCAGCCGCGAGTTGCAAAACATCCTGTACCGCCCCATCATGAATGCGAAGTCCGTCTGGACGAGTTCGCTAGGGGATCTCATGCGGTTACGCATCTCCTATGTCGGACCGGACGATCGCCAGCGGCTTGTGGCCCCGACACTCGCTGCGAGCCCGCTGCAAGGGCCCGAGAACTTGCTGCAGATTCTGCATTATGCCGACGCCAACTTGCATCAAGGGCTGACGGACGCATTCGCTGCGGCGTTCGGTGGTTGGCAGGTCAGGCTCGACGACAGCGAACGAATTAACTTGTCGTTACGCATTGCCCGCGCATTCCCTGCACCTTTGGCTGACCCGATCGAGAATGTTCGACAACAACAGCAGCTGCGGCGCATCGACGAGGAAGGCGACGCCTACCAGAACTTTGTTGCCATCGTTTTGACGATGCTGCTAGGGCAAGGTCGCGTGATTCTAATCGATCAGCCCGAAGCTTATTTGCAGCCGCCGCAAGCGAGATTCCTCGGCCGCTGGATCGCAGCCAACGCATCGGGACTGGCTTGTCAGGTGTTTGTGGCTACTCAGGATGTCGCGTTCCTCAAAGGGCTTGCGGAGGGCGCGCCCGGAGTGACGATCATTCGAACGAGTCGCAAAGAGGATATCACTTCCTTTCATTCGATACCTCACGACGCGACCCGAGCTCTGGCACGCTTCCCGATCTTTGCGACGCAGGACGCCTTGCGATTATTGTTCTGTGATGGTGTCGTCGTTGCCGCAGATGCCGATGATCGTCTCATCTACGAGACGGTTGCCAATCGCCTGCCTACGTCGAATAACATCGGTTTCATACACGCCGTCGATGCCAAGAACGTCGCGCTCGTGACCAAAGTGCTACGGCAGTGTGCGCTGCCTGTCTGTTCGGTCGTCGAGCTGGACGTGTTGCGGAATGAAAAGGAGTTGAGTGACTTGATTCAGGCGGCCAGCGGATCGCCAGCGCCGCAACCGTGGCTCGCCACTCGCGAACGGCTCGCGAAACACGTGGAAGGTTGGTTCGATGAGAAAGCGATTACTGCGAGTGCAAATGAAGTGGAAAGCTTCCTCGATCAAATCAAAGCTGGCGGCACTTCTCCAGCTAAACCTCAGCCGCAGAAGTCAGCTGTCGGTGGCGTTCAGAACTGGGAGAAGTTGCGCCACGAGCAATTGGAATGGTTGCCGCGCGAGTTACGGATGTGGATTGAGGAACTGCTCGAAGACTTGAAGAGATTCGGGATCTTCGTCTCGCCCAAGGGACGACTCGAAGGCTGGATCGAAACGGGCAGCCAAGAGCGGCGTGTGTGGGTCAATCAGGCAATCCAAGTGCTGCATCAAGGCCAATGTCCCACGGAGTTGCAGACATTCGTGACTGACTTGATCACGTACCTGAGTTCAACCAGCAACTCCACGCGATCCGCACGCACTGGCAACCGCACATGACGCACAGCTGCCGTTCGAGCAACCTTGGCCAGTTGCTTCTTCCGTGCCACAGCCCGGGCCGCAACCCGCAGTGAGCGTTTCGGCGAACTTTTGGAATTGGACTTCGGTTTCGTACACCGAGGCAAGCTCGCTGGTGAGGGCTTCGATTTCTGGGCTGACGTCGCCCAAGAAGTAAAAATACAGCGACTGCCCGTCGAACAAGTGCTCGACATCCATCAGAATCGCCGGCAGCTGGCGTTCCGCGAGTAGCTTGTTGCAGGCTCGGAACGCCTCGTCTCGGTTCCGCTCGATGCGAGTCAGCAACAAGTCGTCCTCGACTGTCAGGCGGCGGACCAGCGTGCCATCGGCTTCATGGCCGCTCAACTCGCTGGTAGAAAGCACTTCGCCAATCTCCAAACCGCGAGCGGTCCGACAGATGACTCGTGAGTGGCGAGCATACAGGATTCCGTCCGCCGAATCGAACCGACCGACGTGTCCCATGACGCCAAGTCTTACAAGATGGAGCGCTGCAACCAACAGATGCCTCAATTCAAAAGAAGCCGTAGCGGGCATCGACGAGGATGTCCCACGAATGTTATCATTCTGAGCGAAGTTCCTCGCTTCGCCAACCCGGCTGACCACCAATCGGCAGGGGAGGGCAGGGCGGTTCCCGCAAGTTCATTAATCAATAGCCGAGTTTAGCATGATTCAAGCAACTACTGGCACAAAGCCCACGAGCGAATCCGATTCGATCTCCGTGATGAATTGGAATGAACTGGCCGGGCGGGTCCTTGATGGCTACGAGATCACCGAAGCCGAGGCCTTAAACATCATTCGCGCTCCCGACGAACAATTGCTCGACGTTCTGGCAGCGGCCTATAAGATCCGCCACAAGCATTTCGGCAAGACGGTCCAGCTCTATTACCTGATGAACGCCAAGAGCGGCTTGTGCCCTGAAGATTGCAGCTACTGCTCGCAATCCAAGATTTCCGAAGCCGAGATTCCGAAATACAACTTTCTGAGCCGCGACAAAATCCTAGAAGGGGCAAAGCAGGCTTACGAGCGGAATTCAAAGACGTACTGCATGGTCATTTCGGCCCGCGGCCCAAGCGAACGGGAGATTGCTGCCGTTGAAGCCTTGGTTCCCGAAATCAAAGAGAAGTACGACCTGAAGATCTGTGCTTGCCTCGGATTGTTGGATCAAGATCAGGCGGATCGCTTGAAGGCTTGTGGCGTCGATCGCGTCAACCATAACGTCAACACGAGCCCAGAGCATTACAAAGAGATCTGCACGACTCACACCTACGAAGATCGTATCCAAACCTTGAATGCCGTGCGAAATGCCGGCATCGAGATTTGCTCGGGAGGCATCATCGGGATGGGCGAGCAAGACATTGACGTCGTGCGGATGGCGTTGCAGCTCCGAGAAGTGAACGTCGATTCGATTCCGCTTAACTTCTTGATTCCGATCGAAGGGACGCCGCTCTCCGGCAACCAAGATTTGAACCCGCGTTACTGCTTGAAGACGCTCGCCATGTTCCGTTTCGTCAATCCAGATCGCGAACTACGCATCGCGGGCGGGCGCGAGATTCACCTGGGCAGCATGCAGTCCCTCGGCCTCTATCCTGCGAACTCCATTTTTGTTGGCGACTATCTCACCACGGAAGGACAAGCTGCCGAAGCCGACTACAAGATGATCGAGGAGATGGGATTTGTTGTAACGAAGAATGAGGAGTGTGTGGTGGGGTAGGAGGTCGTTGCCGTGGGGAAGAAGAAAAGGACCGAGGTTATCGCAGTCCCAGACGACATCGAAGGTTCAATTCATGTCATTCGCGGGCAGCGAGTGATGTTAGATGCCGACTTGGCTCGTATGTATGGAGTCACCACCGCTGCACTGAACCAAGCGGTTCGTCGAAATCGCGAAAGGTTCCCCGAAGACTTTGCGTATCAGCTTACACTCCAAGAGTTTACAGCTTTGATATCACAAAATGTGATATCAAAAGACGGCCGTGGTGGACGCCAAACACGCCCTTGGGCGTTCACCGAGCACGGCGTCGCAATGCTCTCTAGCGTCCTCAAATCACCCGTCGCAGCACGTGTCAACATCGAGATTATTCGAACTTTTGTTCGCCTGCGTCGGCTGATGGCAACTCCCGGAGAACTGGTCGAGCAACTCACCAAATTGGCCGAAACCGTTCAACTTCACGACAACCACATCAAAGCGATTACCCAAGTGTTGACTCAACTAATGGACGTGCCACCAGATCGCACGAAACGGCGAATCGGTTTTCACGAGTCTCGCCATGGCCAATGAAAACAGGCCCGCGTAATCTTGTCACGCGGGCCTGATTCAAAACGCAATGTCGCAGCTAAAAGGTTTTACAAACCCGGAGCAACCTTCAACAGCTTGCCGCCTTTCGCATCGCCTTCCCCGGTTCCGATGACGGTGATGTAGAGCGAGCCATCTGCTGCAAAAGTCATGGCCGTCGCCTTGTCGAGCGATTCAACCTTCTTGGCCTCGATGCTTTGCTTGCCGTCTGCTTCTTTCGAGATCAACTGGTACAAGCCGCCTTCGCTGGTGTTCAGCCAGTTGAAATCGGTGGCATACAGCTGGCCTTTCGGGCTGTAGGCCAAGGCGGTAATGTCGCTGAGCCCGGTGGGAAGATTTAACAGCAGCTTGCCATTTTTGGCATTGTAGAACGTCAGCAGGCCGTCACCGGGAACGCTGATCTCGCCCATCTGGCCGATCACCAACTCGCCTCGCGGGCTAATGACGACTGCCACAGGAGCATCGACTTCCGTCGCTTCCTTCGTGGCGAGAAATCGTTTGTAATTAGCGAGCTTGCCATCTTTGATCACGGCACGCGAAACCCAGCCTTTGGTGTCGTCGCCATTGCAAGTTACAAACACGTGCGTACCGTTCGAGGCCACACCGTAAAAGTTGCCTTCGCCCTTGATGTCATCGGTGGGGCCAAGCTTAAAGCTTTCTTCCATCTTGTCGGCCGTGATGGCTGGCTGGCCAGCCTCTGGAACTTTGTAGACGCGAAGCAACTCTTCGCCGTCGAGCAACCCGCCGCCGCCGACGACGAGCGTGTTCTTATCGAGAAACGCCAGGCCGAGCGGCCCGATGTTGTACATGGGGCCCTTGCCGTACACATCGACCGGGAAACCAGTGATCACGTCCTGAGCCTTGCCGTCGACGACGCGAATGACTCGCGATGCGCCGCTGTCCGAGACAAAAATGTCACCGGTTTCAGGCTGACTGGCGATCCCGGCAGGATTGTCAAGTCCGTCGACGACGGTGGATACGTGATGATCGGCCCAAGCCGGAGTAATGGAAAATGTGAGCAACGCAATGATGCTCAAGATGCTGGTTCTCATGGATCGTGTCTCCTGCGGTGTGAAGTGGGGGGTTCGGTGTTTTGAGTGCTTACTATTCAGGCAATGTTGGCGGTGAGACGTCTGGATAGCCCTCGCTGCTCAGTCCTTCTTTCAAAAATGTCACTAAGTCGGCTTTTTGTTCGGCGTTGAGATTCAACGGAAACACTTCTTCGTCAAGTTGCGGATTGGCGTTACCGCCCTTGTTGTAGTATTCGATGACGTCTTCGAGCGTCTTCAAGCTGCCGTCGTGCATGTAGGGTGCCGTGCGGGCGATCTCGCGGAGTGTCGCGGTCTTGAACGATCCCCGATCGCCAAGCAACTGGGTTTCATTGAATCGTCCGACGTCCGGATCGGGTTTGTCCATGCCGACTCCGATGTTATGAAACGCCGCGTCGCTGAAGTTAGGACCAGCGTGACAGGCTGAGCAATTCGCTTTGCCGAAGAACAGCTTGCTGCCGCGCTGAGCCGCTGCGGACAACGCGTTCTCGTCGCCTGCCTTGAACTTGTCGTACGGTGCGTTGCCGGAGAGAATCGTGCGCTCGAACGAAGCGATTGCTTTGGCGATGCCGGGCGATGTGACCTCGGTGCCGAACACCTCTTGAAACTGTTTGCGATAACCTTCGATGGCATTCAACTTCGCAACGCACTCTTCCAGTGTCAGATCCATCTCGACGGAACTCTGGATCGGGCCGAGAGCCTGACCTTCCAGCATGGTGGCGCGACCGTCCCAGAACAGAAGCTGCGAATATCCGGCGTTGATGATGGTCGGGGCACTGCGCCCCGTGCGTTGTCCGCGTACGCCGGTCGCAAAGGCCTCGCCGTCCGTCCAGCCCTTTGAGGGGACGTGGCAACTTGAGCAACTGATTGTGTCGTCACGCGAAAGGCGAGCATCGAAAAACAGCTGTTTGCCCAGTTCGATTTTGGCTGCCGTGAGTTCATTGCCCTTGGGAATGCTCATCGGCTTCAGCCCAAGTGGGTATTTCAACTTATATTCGTCAGCCGCACCAGTGACGACACAGCTTGAGGCGAACAGGAGGAAGGTCAGGAAACGCATGAAAATGGCTCCGTCGTCGATGCAGGTGGGGCGAATGATAGGCCAGCACGATCGTTGTGGTGGAACGGGCTCGTTATTGTCGCGTACGAGTTTCACAATGGCAAGATGGTGAAACACGAGTCGGTCTGGCTATGACTGACTTATTCTGCTTTGTCGAATCGGGCAGCTGCCGGTCACAGCCGTAGGCCGGACCAAGCGCAGCGCCGTTCCGGCATTCGCATCACGCCGTAATATTGCCAATTGCCGGAGCGGCGTCGCAAAGCCTCCTTGATCCGGCCTACGTTACTGTGACTGACTTATTCTGCTTTGTCGAATCGAGCAGTTGTCGGTCACAGCCTGATCCACTTACCTATCGAAATCGTAGCTGGCAATTCGTCAACGCATACGAGAGCGACGCCGCGTCGTGTAGCCGATCACGTCTCGCAGAGCTTCTGCGAGAACAGCGCGTGCTCAGGACTTTCCAGTCCGTGCTGCAACACGGCTCGAATTCGCAGCCCGTCCAGATCGAGGAGCGATTGCGGATCAAGCCACAGCCCCGGGAAGACTTGGCTGCGATAGATGCCATCGTTGCCGGCCTTAAGCGGTACGTAACGGGCGTCGCGCAACACGAACCAAAAGACTTGCTTTTGCCGTAACGCGACGACGACGTACTCGCAGACGCCTGCCGCTTCGTAGTCTCGCTTCTTCGAGTGCAGATCATACGACTCAGTACCGGACGCGACTTCGACGATCAATTCGGGAGCACCTTCCGTATAACCATCCGCATTAATGCGAACGCGGCCTCCGTTCTCCGGTCGCACATACAGACAGGCATCCGGCTGCGGTTCGCTGTTGTGGCCGAGAATGGTCGTGAGGCCATCACCACCTTCGACGCCCGGCGTTGCCAACTCGTACGTGCGAAGCCAGAACGAGACATCCCGTGTGTGTCTGCCATGCGGGTTCTTCATGGGTGACATCATATAGACGACCCCTCCGATGAGTTCGGCTTTGGTAGCGACGGGCATGGCTTCATAACGGGCATGGAACGACTTCTGCTCCAAATGATCACCAGTTTCCAACGGAATGGGTCGAGCCACCACAGACGCCGGGTGTGACGAGGTGTTGTGAGTTGTGCTTGCCATGATCGAACTCCTTGTGGGGTTATTGTAACTGCGCGACGAGTGAATCGGTAGCGAGATATCCGCAGCGCGGAATCATCGATAACTGACGCGAGCTAGCCGTAAAGACGTAGGCCGACGGACCAAGCGAAGCGCCGTTCCGGCATTCCCATCACGCCGTAATGTTGCCAATTGCCGGAGCTGCGTCGCAAAGCCTCCTTGATCCGGCCTACATTGCTGCAATGAATCAGCCCGCAGCGCAATAACGCGGCAAAACCGTGAGGCGTCGCCGAGATCGGCTTTCATCGGA
>CAUJKL010000065.1 GCA_963204995.1 Planctomycetota bacterium
GAGGTACTCAGCTACGGCGACTATCGAGTGTTCGACTCGTACAGCTTCCGCGCAAAAGCAGAAGTTGTGATGTATGTCGAGATTGATAATTTTGCCGCACATCCTCGCGGCGACAGCTTCGAGACGGAACTGCACAGCTCGTACGAGATCGTCGACGATGCGGGACGCCGAGTCGCGAATGTCGTTCTGCCCGTCGACAAGCAAGTTTCCAACAACCGCCGCCGCGACTATTTTATTGCTTACCTGATCACGATGCCGAGCCAGATCGCTCCTGGTAGTTATCGTTTGCAGTTAACCGTCGAAGATGTCATCGGGAAGAAGTCGAACCACGCGGCCATCGACTTCCGCATTCAATGAACACCTACGATGTTATCGTTCTGGGAACAGGCGGTGTCGGCAGCGCGGCGGCGTTCCATCTCGCTCGCCGCGGAGCGAAAGTCTTGGGGCTCGATCGATTTCCCGGCGGACACGCCAACGGCAGCTCGCACGGCGAGACTCGCATCATCCGCAAGGCATATTTCGAGCATCCTGATTACGTACCGTTGCTAAATCGGGCCTATGAGTTGTGGGCCGAACTCGAACAGCGGGCGGGCGAGCGGCTGTATCACGAGGTCGGCTTGATTGAAATCGGTCCGCCGGATGGAGTCGTTGTACCCGGAGTACTCGCGAGCGCCCGTCAACATCAACTGCGGGTCGATGAGTTAACCAAGCGAGAAGTTGTCGAGCGGTTCCCGGCTTTCGTTGTACCAGACGGATGCGTCGCGGTCTTCGAGCAGCAGGCGGGCTATTTGCTGGTCGAACGATGCGTCCTCGCGCATCTAGCCGAGGCGACGAAGTGCGGTGCTGAGCTGCGAACCGGCGAGACGATTCTTGATTGGGCTGCAAATGAACGCGGAGTGACAGTTCGAACCGACCAGAACACCTACGCGGCACAGAAGCTGGTCGTGACGGCGGGTGCCTGGGCCAAGGACTTGCTTTCGGATCTCGGCATCAAGCTCCGCGTCCTACGCAAGCATCTTCACTGGTACGCTTGCGATGATGCTCGCTATCGCGCGGACCAAGGTTGCCCGGCGTTCTTCTACGACGCGCCCGCCGGCCACCTCTACGGCTTTCCGCAGATCGACGACCTAGGTGTGAAAGTCGCCGATCACAGCGGTGGCACGGAGATCAGTGATCCGCTGACGGACGACAAGTCGACGGAGGCACGAGACGTCCAACGCGTCGAACAGTTTATGCGAGAGTGTTTGCCGGGAGTTTCCACGAAGCCGCAACGCCACGCGGTCTGTTATTACACGATGTCGCCCGATCAGCATTTTATTGTCGATCGCCATCCGGATCACGACAACGTTGCATTCGCGGCTGGATTGTCAGGGCACGGCTTCAAGTTCACGAGTGTGCTAGGCGAAGTGCTCACCGATTTCGTATTCGCGGGGACCACGCAGTTGCCGATCGAGTTTCTGACCTGTCGCCGTGTCGGTTTGGGCGCAAAGCGGCTATAATACGACTCGTCTCGTATGTGAGGAACGCATTATGTCAACTGCTGAGAAGCGATCCATCTCGCCGCAAGAATATCTCACGATCGAACGTGCCGCGGAGATTCGCCACGAGTATTACAATGGCGAAATGTTCGCGATGTCCGGAGCGTCTCTGGCGCATAATACGATTGCAGGCAACATCTTCGCCGTTTTCCGCGAGCAATTTGCCGACCGCGACTGTCAAGCCTTCATCGCTGACATGCGAGTCAAAGTCGACAGAAAGGGACTGTATACCTATCCCGACGTCGTCACGGCCTGTGATCCTCAGTTTGAAGACGAAGAACTGGACACGCTGATCAATCCGAGAGTGATTGTCGAAGTTCTCTCTAAGTCGACCGAAGATTACGACCGAGGCACGAAGTTCGAGATGTATCGACGGTTACCTTCGCTGCAGGACTACGTGCTGGTCTCGCAAGACAAGATGCACGTCGAACATTTTCAGCGGCAACCGGATGGACGATGGATTCTCGAAGAGTTCGATTTGCCAGAGCGTACGCTGGCATTCGAAACCAGCAACTGTATTCTGAACGTCGGTGACGTTTACGCCAAAGTGGCGTTCGGCGAATCTAAGTAGCCATCGCGCTCCGCCGCGATGAGCTCTAAACGCAACCGCTGTCCGACCAAGAACCTTCCTTTTTGATTCGCGTCTAACTTCGAAGGCTCATCACGGCGGAGCGTGATGGCTACTAACCAATCCGCCGACGAATTTCCGCGACGCAATCTTCGACTTTCACTCGCCACTGTTCCAGCGAATCGCGGTCGCGGATCGTGACCGTGTTGTCTTGCATCGTTTGGCCGTCGACGGTGATGCAGTACGGCGTGCCGGCTTCATCCTGTCGACGATAGCGACGACCGACGGCACCCTTCTCGTCGTAGAATACATTAAAATGCGGCTTGAGAGCGCGATAGATCTCCTTCGCGACTTCTGGCATGCCGTCCTTCTTCACGAGCGGGAACACGGCGGCTTTAATCGGCGCGATCCGCGGGTGGAATTTCATCACGACACGCGTTTGCATCTTGCCGTTCTCGTCCGGTGCTTCGTCTTCCGTGTAGGCTTCGCAGAGGAACGCCAACGTCGCGCGGTCGGCACCGGCGGATGGTTCGATGACATGCGGTGTGAACCGCTCGTTGCTGATGTCGTCGCGATAGGTGAGATCCTTGCCGCTGCCGCGCCACTTCGGCTTGCCGTCAGCGCCTAGTTGCACTTGTAACGGGCAACTCTTCTCGTCGAGCTTGCCTTCCATGTGGCTGCGCAAATCAAAGTCGCCGCGGTGCGCGATGCCTTCCAATTCACCGTACTCACCCGCGGCCAAGAACGGAAAGGCGTATTCGATATCCGCTGTGCCGGTCGAGTAGTGACTCAGCTCGTCCTGATGGTGTTCCCGAAGTTGGAGCCGTTCGCCGCCCAGCCCCATTTCCTGATACCACTTCATGCGACGATCGCGCCAGTAGCGATACCAATCCTGCGACGAATTCGGGTGGCAGAAGAACTCGATCTCCATCTGCTCGAACTCGCGCGAGCGGAACGTGAAGTTGCGAGGCGTAATCTCGTTGCGAAAGCTCTTACCGACTTGCGCGATGCCGAACGGAATGCGGACGCGCGTGCTATCGACGACATTCTTGAAGTTGACGAAGATACCCTGAGCCGTCTCGGGGCGGAGAAACGCAAAGTCCTTTTCAGGATCAGCCAACGCGCCGACCGTTGTTTTGAACATCAAGTTGAATTCGCGCGGTTCCGTCAGATCTCCGCCACATTCCGGGCATGGCATCTGCAATCCCGTTTTGTTTTTCTGTTCCGTGGCCATGTACTTGAGCAGCGTCGTAAGGGACAGTTCCATATCTGGGTTCGCGGCCAAGTCTTCCGCGAGCCAGGACAGTGTCACTTCCGGGTTGCGCACCACAGCCAAACCGGGCGCGAGCCTTCGTCCTCGTTTTCGATCTTTCGCCCACCGCAGCGCGTCCGGAGACGAGAACACAATCTTTTCGTCATCGACGCTGGCTGAGAAGACTTCGGCAAAGGACAGTACCCAATCCGCATTCCGTAGTGCGCTCCAAGCATGATCGGAGCGGAACAGCTTCTTACACTGGCGACATGTCTGCATCATATCGCAGAACAAATCGTAGTGCCCCGACACCTTCCAGACCTGCGGGTGCATGATGATCGTGCAGTCGAGGCCGGTCATCTCGTAGGCTTCCGGCGCGCCCGTTGGCACGGATGAATCGTCGTGACCGGTCACCATGTCGCGCCACCAGGCTTCCTTTACGTTTCGCTTCAGCTCGACGCCCAACGGGCCGTAGTCCCAGAAGCCATTCAAACCACCGTAGATTTCGCTGGATTGAAACAGAAAGCCGCGCCGCTTGCACAGGGAAACAAGTTTATCCATCTCCATCGGTCGTTTTCATCCATCAGAATCGAGTGCT